>JBOGSY010000401.1:0-1958 GCA_050691915.1 Candidatus Limnocylindria bacterium
TGGCGCGGTGAGCGGGGCGGCGGCCCGCTACGCGACCTGATGGGTGCCGGGCTCGAGGTCGAGCTGAAGCTCCACGCCGAGACCGATGCGCCGCTCCAGGCCCTGGCCCGGATCGAGCGCCTGGGCCCGGCCGAGCTTGGCCCGGCTCGCGTGGTTGACGAGGTGGACCGATACCTGGACGCGCCCGGCGGCCCCCTGGCGGCCGTGCGCTGGGCGTGCCGCCTGCGGACTCGCGAGGGGCGGACGCTCGTCTCGCTCAAGGGCCCGGCGCAGCATCCCGCCGGCGACGGGCTGCACCGGCGTCCCGAGCTGGAGGGGCCTGCCGGCGCCGGCCTGGATCCCGGTGCCTGGCCACCGTCCGAGGCGCGCGACCTCCTCACCCGGCTGGCCGGCAGCGGCCCGCTGGCCGAGCGCTTCACCCTGCGCCAGCGGCGGACCGAGCGCGACGTGCTGGTGGCCGGCCGGCGCATCGGGACACTCTCGCTGGACCGCGTGGCGGTGACCGGTGCCGACGGGACCGAGGCCGGCAGCTTCCGGGCCGTGGAGCTGGAGCTGGCCGGATCGGACAGCGACCCCGCTCCGATCTTCGAGTCGCTCAGGGCGCATCCGGGCCTGGTGCCCGACCCCCAGACCAAGCTGGAGCGGGCGCTCGCCCTGCTGGGGGTGGAGGGCGGATGACGGTGCGGCGGGCGGCGGAGCTGGCCGCCCTAGCGCTGGCGGCCGGCGTGTGGGCCTACGTCGGCTGGGACGGCGCCCTGTGGGACGCCCGCTTCCAGCTGCTGCTGCACCTGGCGGCGGTGGTCGCGATCGGTGGCCTGCTGGCGGTGGGGGCGGCGGGCGGGCTGCTGCCGCGAACGAGGCTGGACCTTCCGATCCTTGCCCTGCTGGCCGCCTTTGGCGTGGCGACCCTGGGCGCCTGGAACCCCGGCCTCTCGGCCCGGGCGCTCGGCGCGGTGGTGGCCACCGCCGCCATGCTGCCGGTCGCCCTGGTGGCGCTGCGCCACCGGCCGGGCTGGACCGCCATGACCGTCAGCCTGCCGATCATCGGCCTCTCGTTGGGAGCCCTGGGCGTGCTCGGCTGGCGCCGAATCGAGTGGATCCTGGCCGGGGGCCCCGGCCTGCCGCCGGTCCGCCTGGGCCACGAGGGGACGCCCTTCGGGTCGGTCGCCGTTCCGCCCTTCGTGCTCCTGGCGGCGCTGCCGGTCGCGCTCCTCATCCCGCACCGCGCCTGGCGGCTGGGCGTGGTCCTGGCCCTGGTGGCCGTGGGCGTGCCGCTGACCCTGCTCTCCGGGTCGCGCTCCGCCTGGTTGGCGATCGCGGTGACGGCGGTTGTGATGGCGGCACCGTCGCTGGGACGCCGGGTCCGGCTGCCGCGCCTGCGGGTGGCGTGGACCCCGCGCCGGGCCGGCCTGGCCTTCCTGGGCGTGGCCGGCATTGCGCTGGCGGTCGCCTTCGTGGCCCCGCGCGTCTTCGAGGCCGGCTCGCTCGCCTACCGCGGCTACCTGTGGCGCGACACCCTGGCCGCCTTCGCCGGCGACCCGCTGCTGGGCGTGGGGCCGGGGGGCATGCCGTTCGCCCGCCAGGTCGCGGCGCCGGCGCTCAGCTTCCCGGTGCGCCAGCCGCACTCGCACGACGTGGCGCTGGGGATCCTGGGCGACGCCGGCTTGCTGGGACTGGCGGCGGCGCTCGTCCTGCTGGTGGCCTTCGTGAAGGTGGCCGGACCCTGGCGCACCCGCCACCTGCCGGGCCGGGCGGCCTTCGCGGTGCTGGCCGGCTTCGCGGTCGGCAGCCTGTTCGAGGACCTGACCTTCCTGCCCAACTTCAACCTGCTCGTGATCCTGCTGGTCGCCATGGCGCTGTCGGACGCGGGCGCCGTGCGCTGGCAGCCGCTGCGGGTGGGGAGGCCGCTGCGCGCGGCCGGAGTGGTCGGCGCGCTCGCACTTGGGATGGTGCTGGTC
>JBOGSY010000402.1:0-1950 GCA_050691915.1 Candidatus Limnocylindria bacterium
TGCCCGGCTCCAGCTCCAGCACGCGGTCGACCAGCAGGAACGGGTAGCGGTGCGGCAGGATCGCCATGATCTCGGCCGCCTCCATGGGCAGGCTGAAGCCGGCCTGGGCGGCATCGGCCTCGGCTGCGGCAGCGGCGGTATCGGTCGGCTCGTCGGTCATCGGTGTCCTCAGGTGCTCCCGGCCACGAAGGCTCCGGGGCCCACCCGGTCGAGGAGGTTGGTGCTCACCTCCGCGCCCAGGAAGGCGGCGTTGTCCAGGATCCCGCGGTGGAAGGCCAGGTTGGTCTTCATCCCGCCGATGCTGAACTCGGCCAGCGCGCGCCGCGAGCGGGCCAGGGCCACCTCGCGAGTCTCGCCCCACACGATCAGCTTCGCGAGCAGCGAGTCGTAGTACGGCGGCACCTCGTAGCCGGGGTACAGGTGGGTGTCGACCCGCACGCCCGGGCCGCCGGGCAGCTGGAGGTCCTCGATCACGCCGGTCTGCGGCGCGAAGTTGTCGTTCGGGTCCTCGGCTGTGATCCGGAACTCGATTGCGTGGCCGCGGAGCTGCACCCGCTCCTGGGAGAGCGTCAGCGGCTCACCGGCGGCCACCCGGATCTGCTCCGCGATCAGGTCCACGCCGCTCAGCATCTCGGTGACCGGGTGCTCGACCTGGATGCGGCAGTTGATCTCGATGAAGTAGAAGCTCCCGTCGCGGTCCAGCAGGAACTCCAGCGTGCCGGCGCTCTCGTAGCCGGCCGCCACCACCGCCCGGGTGGCCAGGTCGCGCAGGCGCTCGCGCGCCGCATCGTCCATGGCCGGCGACGGCGCCTCCTCGATGATCTTCTGGTGGCGGCGCTGCACGCTGCAGTCCCGCTCCCCGAGGTGGATCCCGCTGCCGTGCTGGTCGACCAGCACCTGGACCTCCACGTGGCGCGACTCCTCGATCCACTTCTCGAAGTAGAGGCTGTCGTCGCCGAAGGCGGCCTGCGCCTCGGAGCGGGCCAGCGGCAGGGAGGTCTCCATCTCGCGCGGGCTGCGGACCAGGCGCATCCCGCGCCCGCCGCCGCCCGCCGACGGCTTGAGCAGCACCGGGTAGCCGGCCTCCTGCGCCTGGGCCAGGGCATCGCCCAGGTCGGTGATGATGCCGCGGCTGCCCGGCACGGTGGGCAGGCCGTTGGCCGCCAGCATCCTGCGCACCGCGTACTTGCTGCCGAAGCGCTCCAGCACCTCCGCGCGGGGACCGATGAAGACCAGGTCGTGGGCGGCCACCACCTCGGCGAAGCCGGCGTCCTCCGACAGGAAGCCGTACCCCGGGTGGATCGCGTCGCAGCCGGTGATCAGGGCCGCGCTGACCACCGCCGGCTGGTTCAGGTAGCTCTTGCGAGCCTCCGCCGGACCGATGCAGATGGCCTCGTCGGCGGTCCGCACCGCCAGCGACTCGCGGTCCGGCTCCGAGTAGGCGACCACCGCCGGCACGCCCAGGTCGCGGCAGGCGCGCAGGATGCGCAGCGCGATCTCGCCCCGGTTGGCGATCAGGATCTTGCTGAACACGGCTAGACCGATGCCTCCGCCCGCACGCCGGCCAGCGCCCGGACGGTGGCGTCCAGGCTGGCGCCGTCCGCCACGCTCAGCGTCCGGGCCTCCGGCGCGATGCGGCGCACCATTCCCGACAGGGCGCTGCCCGGCCCGCACTCGACGAACGTCTCCACGCCCTCGGCCACCATCCGCTTCACGGTGCGCACCCATTCGACCGGGGCGCTCACCTGGCGGGCCAGCAGGTCGCGGATCTCGGCCGCCTGGCGCACCGTGGCACCGGTCACGTTGGCGACCAACGGCGGGTCGGCATCGCGCCAGGCCACGTCGTCGAAGGCCGCCGCCAGCGCCCGTCCGGCCTCCGCCATCAACGGGGAGTGGAACGGGCCGGAGACGTTGAGCGGGATCGTGCGGCGAGCACCGGCCGCCCTGATC
>JBOGSY010000403.1:0-1950 GCA_050691915.1 Candidatus Limnocylindria bacterium
CCGCCGAGCTGGCCGGCGCCTCCGGCCTCGAGCGCATCGCCGGCGGCCTGGAACGCGACGGGCTGGCCCATCGGGCCGACGGGGAGCTGCGGCTCGGCGGCGGGGAGCCGGTGGCTACAATCGGTCCATGACCATGACCACCAGCCGGGGCCTACGCGTGCAGGTGGGCGACCAGATGCCATCGGTCGGGCTGCGCGCCACGGACGGCTACCTGCTGAACCTGCGCACCTACGTGGGCAAGCGCCCGTCGATCGTCGTCTTCTTCGCCGGACCGTCGCTGAAGGGAGCCGCCCGCGAGCGCGGCGACGCCATGGCCACCGCCCTGCGCTGGGCCTACGCCCGCCTGGAGCGCGAGGGGGTGGGCCTGGTGGCGGTGACGACCGACTCGGAGGCGCAGCAGCATGGCTACCTGCACGAGCTGGAGCTGCCCTACCTCCTGTACTGCGACGAGCGGCGCACGGCGGTGGAGCTGCTGGGCGTCCCCACCCGCAGCGAGCGCGGCAACGTGAACGCCGAGGCGACCGCCTTCGCGGTGGCGGCCGACGGCACAATCCTGGACGTGGTCGAGCGCGCGGAGCCGAAGGGCCTGGTGGCCCGCCTGCTCGAGGCGATCAACCCGCCCGGCTAGCCAGCCCCCGGCCGGGACCGATGATCGCCGTCCGCACCCACGCCGCCGGCGAGCCCCTGCGCCTGGAGGAGGTGCCCGTGCCGCAGCCGTCGGGCACGGAGGTCCGCCTCAGGGTGGCCGGCTGCGGGGTGTGCCACACCGACCTCCACCTGGCGCGGACCGACCGCCTCCGCATCACCCGGCCGGTCACCCTTGGCCACGAGATCGGCGGGCGGGTGGACGCTTGGGGCCCGGAGGCGGCACGGCACCTGCGCCGCCTACGGCTGGACCAGGGAGACGCCGTGCTGGTCTTCGGGGGATGGGGCTGCGGGGCCTGCCGCGAGTGCGCCCTCGGCCAGGAGCAGCGCTGCGCGCGTGGGGAGTCGCCCGGCTTCCAGCGCGACGGCGGCTACGCCGAGCACGTGCTCGTCCCGCACCCGCGCCACCTGGTCCCGCTGCGGACGCTGCATCCCGACCACGCCGCCCCGCTGGCCGACGCGGGCGTGACGCCCTACCGGGCGGTGGCCCGGGCCGCGGCCTGGCTGACGCCCGGCGCGCGGGTGCTGCTCATCGGCTTCGGCGGGCTGGGCCAGTTCGCGATCCAGTACCTGCGGCGACTGCCGGACCTGGTGCTGGCCGTCCGCGAGATCGACCCGGACAAGCTGTCGCTGGCCGCCGCGGCGGGCGCCGACCTGGGCCTGCTGGACGGCGACGAGTCGCTGGTCGGCCTGGGCCTGGGAGGGCCGGCGGACGTGGTCTTCGACTTCGTGGGGACCGATGCGTCCCTCGCTTACGCCGGCCGCAACGTGGCGCCCGGCGGGCTGGTCTCCCTGGTCGGCGAGGCGGGCGGCACGCTGCCGTTCGGCTTCGACCGGCTGCCAGTGGAGGCCACGCTGACCACCACGGCCTGGGGCTCCGTGGCCGACCTGCGCGAGGTGGTCCGCCTGGCGCGCCGCAGCCGCCTGCGCTGGTCGGTGGAGCGGATGCCGCTGCGCGAGGCCCAGGCCGCCCACGATCGCCTGGCGGCCGGCAGAGTGACCGGACGCCTCGTCCTGGTGGCGTAGGGCCTGAGCTTGGCGGATCAGTCGCCGAACAGGCGGCCCAGGATGCCCTTCGGCTTCTCCGCCGGCTTGACGTACCAGGGTCCCGCCACCGACTCGTAGGCCTCGCGCACCGGCTGGGCGGAGAGGTCGGTCACGGCCAGCTCCCGTCGCCCGCCCAGGTGCTCGCCGGCCAGGGCGTGCAGGCGGTTGCGCACCTCGTCGAACGAGGCCAGGTCGGCGTCGTCGGCCAGCTGGATGCCCACCGTCCAGCCGGTCCCGGCCCGCAGCAGCCAGGCGCGC
>JBOGSY010000404.1:0-1949 GCA_050691915.1 Candidatus Limnocylindria bacterium
CGACAGGAGCAGCAGCCGGCGTTGGTGGGCGGCCTCGAGCAGGCGGCGGGCCAGGTCCGGCCGTGGCGCCAGCGACTCCGGGTCGGCGAGCTCGATGCCGACCATCAGCCCGCGGCCGCGCACCTCGGCCATGCCGGCGTGGCCGGCGGCGGCACGGCGGATGCCCGACAGCAGCCGGTCCCCCTGGCGCCGGGCATTCTCCAGCAGGCCCTCCGCGGCGATCACGTCCAGGGTCGCCAGGGCCGCCGCGCAGGCGACCGCGTTGCCGCCGTAGGTCCCGCCGTGGGCGCCCGGGCCGAACCGCTCCAGCAGCTCGCGCCGCGCCATGATCCCGGACAGCGGCAGGCCCGAGGCGATGCCCTTGGCCATGACCACCACGTCCGGCCTGGCGTCGTACCAGTCCGTCGCCCACATCCGGCCGGTACGGCCGAAGCCGGTCTGCACCTCGTCGGCGATGAGCAGGATCCCGTGGCGGTCGGCCAGCTCGCGCAGCGCGGGCAGGAAGCCGTCCGGCGGCACCACGTAGCCGCCCTCGCCCAGGACCGGCTCGACCACGAAGGCGGCCACATCGTCGGGGTAGATGAGCGTCGCGAACAGCTCCTCGACCGACGCCAGGCTGAAGGCCACGGCCGCCTCCTCGCTGTGCCCGGTGGGATTGCGCAGGACGTAGGGGTACGGGGCGAAATGGACCCCGCCCAGCAACGGCTCGTAGTGGCCGCGGTACTTGACACCGGAGCTGGTCAGCGCCATCGCCCCATGGGTCCGGCCGTGGAAGCCGCCGCGGAAGGCGATGATCCCGGGGCGGCGGGTGGCGTACTTGGCCAGCTTCACGGCGGCCTCGATCGCCTCCGCCCCGGAGTTGGACAGGAAGAGCGCCGCCTCCTCGCCGTCGGCCAGCCCCGGCATGGTCCGCGGCAGCCGCTCGTGCAGCTCCAGGCCGGGCTTGTGGTAGAGGATGTTCTGCTGGGCATGGATGATCCGGGCCGCCTGCTCGGCAATGGCGGCGACCACCCGAGGATGGGCGTGGCCGGTGTTGGTGACCCCGATCCCGCAGGTGTAGTCCAGGTAGCGATCGCCGTCGATCGTCTCGATCCACGAGCCCTCGCCGCGCTCCACCACCAGGTCGGTGTAACGGGTCCAGACCGATGGCACCCTGTCGCGGCGGGCGAGCCAGTGGTCGCGCTCGCCCTCGGCGGGGTCCACGGTCAGAAGGTCGGAGGCGTGTTGATCCATAGCAGTCGGGTCTCCCCGCCGGCGCGGTTGCGCCAACGATGCGGCAGTGTGGACGGGTAGGTGAGGGCATCGCCGGCGGCCAGCCGGTAGCGTTCCCGGTCGCCGACCCAGACGGTCAGCCCACCATCGAGCACGTACAGGAACTCCTCGCCGTCGTGGGAGTACGTTCCGTCGGATGAGGCGCCCGGCGCCAGGACGAACAGCTGTGGCTCCAGCAGCCGCGCGTCGCGCGCCAGCTGCTCGATCCGTACCCCCGCCTCGTCGAGCTCCAGGACCGGGCGCTCCGCGGACCGGACGTGCCGGCCCCGGGCGACGGACGGCTGGAAGAGGTCCAGCACCGTGGCCCCGTAGGCCCGGGTCAGCTGCTGGAGCGTGGCCAGGGTGACGCCGGCCGCGTCGCGCTCCAGGGAGGACAGGTAGCTGGCCGACAGGCCGGCGCGGAGACCGGCCTGGCGCAGGGACAGGCCGCGCTTGACCCGCAGCTGACGCAGGCGCCGGCCGTCCAGGCCGCTGGCCGGGACGCCGTCATGCAACCGCGCAGTGCGCGCCAGGATGCGCCGGATGCCGGGTGCGTTGACCTGCTCGTCCCGCATCCGCCGCACCTGGCGCAGGCGCTCCACGTCCTCCTCCCCGTAGAGGCGGTAGCCAGCCGGGCTGCGCCGCGGCCGAACCAGGTCCTGGCGCTCCCAGAGGCGCAGGGCAGAGGGCGACACGCC
>JBOGSY010000405.1:0-1946 GCA_050691915.1 Candidatus Limnocylindria bacterium
CGCCAGCAGGATGCCGATCGTCACCACCAGCGAGGTGGCCGGGACCACCGCCAGCAGCCGGCGTGGGCTGAGCCGGAAGGCACCGATCCGTCCACTGCGCCGGATGGGCTGCTCCACCAGCACGTACGAGAGGCCGGCCAGGAGCGCGGTGGCACCCACCACCACGGCCGCCGCCGGCAGCGCACTGGTCGGGCCAAGCTGGCGCTGCACGAAGAGCGTGACCGGCCAGTGCCAGAGGTAGAGGCCGTAGGAGACCAGGCCGATGGCCACCATCGGCCTGAGCGAGAGCAGGCGGCCCAGCCGGCTGCCGGCCTCCAGCCCCGCGATCAGCACCGCGCCGGCGATCACGAAGGCGACGGCGGCGCCGTGGTAGTAGAGCGCAGCGTCGTCCGCCAGCAGGACCATCATGGCCAGCACCACCGCCAGCGCCGGGATGGCCAGCCGCCTGGCCGCCGCCAGGATCGGCGCGCGCCAGCGGCTGAGCAGGGCCAGGGCCACCAGCGCCCCGACCAGGATCTGGTAGATGCGGGCATCCGTGCCGTAGTAGGCCCGCGACGGGTCGGCGGCGACGTCGAACAGGAGCCACATGGCGGCGATGGAGGCCAGCGACAGGATCCCCGCCACCACCGCCAGCCCGCGCCGGCCGGCGCGCGCCAGGACCACCCCGACGAGGAGTGGCCAGGCGATGTAGAACTGCTCCTCGATCGCCAGCGACCAGGCGTGGCGCACCGGCGAGGCGTCGACGAACTGCGCGAAGTACGACTGGTCGGTCCAGATGAAGTGCCAGTTGGCGAAGTAGAAGAGGGTGGCCAGCAGGTCGCCGCGGGCCGATGCGGCGGCCAGCTCGTCGCCACGCAGCAGGATCTCCGCCGAGAGGACCACCAGCAGGACCGCCAGGGCCGGCAGCAGGCGGCGGACACGGCGCGACCAGAAGGCCGGCAGGTCGATGCCGCCGGTGCGCCGATGCTCGGTGACCAGGATGGTCGTGATCAGGTAGCCGCTGAGCACGAAGAAGAGGTCCACGCCCAGGTAGCCGCCCGGCAGCCACGTGCTGTTGAGGTGGTAGGCGATCACGCCGCTCACCGCAATGGCCCGCAGGCCGTCGAGGTAGGGCCGGTATTCCGCTCCCCGCTGACCGAACATTCGCGGTCGTCGCTCCGGACTCTGGTGTGGGCGCGACGCTCCCCGCCGCATCGGGACGGCGGCAGGGTACCCCATCTGGCCGTGCCGGCCGGCAGCGGGCGCGGGCCGGTCATCTAGAATGGCACGGGGTCAGCGGGGCGTAGCGCAGCCCGGTAGCGCACCTGCTTTGGGAGCAGGAGGTCGCCGGTTCGAATCCGGCCGCCCCGACCAGCACCCCTGGCGCAGCACGCGCACCTCCGCCGGAGGAGCAATGACCTTCGATCTGGCAGCCCCGGGCGCTTCGGGATCGTGGCCCCTCGCGAGGGGAGAGACGGCACCCGCCGCGTGCTGACCCTCATTGCCGCCTTCGGTGTCGCGCTGGTCTCGGCCTGGATCCTGACGCCCCTGGTCCGCGGCGCGGCCCATGGCGCTGGCCTCCTGGACGAGCCGGAGGACCGCAAGGTCCACCAGGTACCCATCCCGCGTCTCGGCGGCGTTGCGATCGGCGCGGCCTTCTACCTGGGCATCGCCGCCGCCCTGGTCGTGGCCCGGGCAGTCGACGCGCCGCTCGACCTGGAGAGCGGCCACCTGCCGGGGCTCCTGGTCGGCGCGGCGCTGATCGCCGGCGTGGGGCTGCTCGACGACCTCCAGGGGATGCGGGCGCGGGTCAAGCTCTCCGCCCAGCTGGTGATCGCGTTGGTGGCCTACGGCCTGGGCCTGTCGATCGATCGGCTCGACGGGCCGTGGGGCAGCGTGGAGCTGGGGATCTGGGCCCTGCCGCTGACCGTTGCCTGGATCGTGGCCGTGATCAACGCGGTCAATCT
>JBOGSY010000406.1:0-1943 GCA_050691915.1 Candidatus Limnocylindria bacterium
GCACGACGATGAGCTCCGGGTAGAGCGGCCCCCCGTCGAAGGCGAACGCCGGCTTGTTCGGGACGCTGTCGAAGCTGCGCGGCAGCTCGCCGGGCCAGCGGAGCTCGTCCCGCACGTAGCCCGGCACAGTCACCGGGCGTCGCGAGGACGGGAGCACCACCGAGACCTCCTCGACCGACGTGGCGGCGAGGGCATCCCGGAGGCTGGCAGTGCGTCCTGGCCGGCCGGCAGGCCCGCCGTGAACGGCCATCGCCTGCCCGGTGGTCATCCGCTCCGCTTGCGCGCGGACCCGGCCACCTCGGCGGGGGGCAGGCTGTCGATGGCCTTGCGGGCAAGGAAGACGGATCGGTATGACTCGCGAGACGGGGCGAGGTCCGGGCTCCGGAACTGCCAGCCGTTGACGGCCGGGGCGAAGAAGATCTCAAAGCCGTTGTGGTGCTCGGTCGCCGGCTCGAGGACCGGAGAGCGGACGATTCGCCGCCGGGCGGCGCTGGTGGATGCGGCGATGCAGCGGCCGCATTTGCCGGCGGCGAGGCCGTGAGGGCAGCTGCGGCAGGAAGCGCACTGCTCCGCCCGGAAGCCATGGATGCAGATGGAGGACATGACAGCCTTCTGGTGGGGTGACTAGGGTACTCCACCCGTGCGCCCGGCGGGCTGGGACCATTGGAGCCGTCGCCATCGGTCGCGATGGTGTATGCTTTCGAAAACGTGTTCGATTGGCGCTCCGGTCCGCGCCGCGGCTAACCCCGTCCCGATACCGACCCAACCCCAGCCCTGACCGGGCCCCGCAGTCACGCGGGAGGGCCTCGTCAGGAGCTTCCATCGTGTCCTTCTCCGCGCTCGGGCTTGCGCCCGAACTGCTCCGTGCCGTCTCGGCACAGGGCTATACCCAACCCACTCCCGTCCAGCGTGAGGCGATCCCGCTGGTGCTGGCCGGTCGCGACCTGCTGGCCGGAGCCCAGACGGGCACCGGCAAGACGGCCGCCTTCGTGCTGCCCATGCTCCAGCGCCTGGCCGCATCCCAGCCGCGCGGCCAGGGTCCGGCGCGCATCCGCGCCGTGATCCTGGCTCCCACCCGGGAGCTGGCCATCCAGGTCGAGGCCAGCGTCCGCGCCTACGGCGGCGGAACGCGCCGCTCCACCACCATCTACGGCGGCGTCGGCTTCCCCGGCCAGGTGGCGGCGCTGCGCCGCGGCCCGGAGATCGTGGTCGCCACGCCGGGTCGCCTGCTGGATCACGCGCGGCAGCGCACCGTGGACCTGCGCGCCGTCGAGATCCTCGTCCTGGACGAGGCCGACCGCATGCTGGACATGGGCTTCATCCGCGACATCCGATCGATCCTGGCCCTGCTGCCCGAGCGGCGCCAGAACCTGCTGTTCAGCGCCACCTTCTCGAGGGAGATCAGGGGCCTGGCGGAAGGCATGCTCGACCGGCCGGCGTCGGTGCAGGTCACCCCGCCGAACACCCCCATCGACCTGGTGCGCCAGGTGATCCACCCGGTCGACCGCTTGCGCAAGCGCGAGCTGCTTTCGCACCTGGTGCGGACCCACGCCGTCGAGCAGGCGCTGGTCTTCACCCGCACCAAGCATGGCGCCAACAAGCTGGCGGAGCAGCTGTGGACCGATGGCATCGCCACCGCGGCGATCCACGGCAACAAGTCGCAGCCCCAGCGCATCCGGGCCCTGAACGATTTCAAGGCCGGTCGCGTCACCCTGCTGATCGCCACCGAGGTCGCCGCCCGCGGCATCGACATCGAGCAGCTGCCGCACGTCGTCAACTACGAGCTGCCGATGGTGCCGTCCGACTACCTGCACCGCATCGGCCGTACCGGCCGCGCCGGCACGACCGGCGACGCCATCTCGCTGGTCTGCGTGGACGAGGCGCCCCTGCTGCGCGACATCGAGCGGCTGCTGGGCTCGCCCATCCCGTCCGAGGTGGTGCCT
>JBOGSY010000407.1:0-1933 GCA_050691915.1 Candidatus Limnocylindria bacterium
GCGCGGGATCAGGTAGGTGGTCGTCGTCTTGCCCGAGCCGGACGGACCGACCAGCGCCACCAGCTGGCCGGGGCTCGCCTCGAAGCTGATCTCCTCAAGGCCGAACGGCTGGATCGGCAGGTGCACGGCGCGGCCGGTCGCCTCGGCCAGCTCTGCCTCCGCGTCGGCTGCCACCTGGGCCGCGCTGCGCGGGTAGCGGAACGAGACGTCGCGCAGCCGGACGTCGCCGCGGACCGCGCCGGCCTGGAGCTCCAGCGCGTCGGGCGCGTCGCTGATCTCGTGCGGCATCTCCAGGTACTCGAAGATGCGATCGAAGAGGGCCAGCGCGCCCTGGATCTCGACCTGCACGTTGAGCAGCTGGCCGAGCGGGAAGAAGAGCCGGCTCTGGAGGGTGGTGAAGGCCACGATGGTGCCGACGCTGACGTTGGTGTCGCCGCCGATGATCAGCGATCCGGCCAGCAGGTAGACGAAGGCGGGCGCGATGGAGAAGAAGGTGCCGATCATGGCGAAGAACCAGCGCCCGATCATCTGCTGCCGGATCTGCAGGTCGCCCAGCCGGCGCGACTCGCGCCGGAAGCGCTCGATGCTGTTGCGCTGCTGGCCGAATGTCTTCGAGAGGAGCACGCCAGAGACGGAGAGGGTCTCCTCGGTGATGGCGCTCACCTCGGCCAGCGAGCGCTGGGTCATGCCGCTCACCACCCGCCGCACCTTGCCGACCCGGTAGGTGATGTAGGCGAAGACCGGCAGCATGCCGAGCGACAGGATGGTGAGCCGCCAGTCGAGGATGAGCATGGCGATGACCGTGGTGGCCACGGTGGCGAAGTTCGAGAGGAGCGACGCGGCGGTATCGGTCACCACCGACTGGACCCCGTTCACGTCGTTGCCAATGCGGCTCTGAATCTCGCCCGTGCGCGTCTCGGTGAAGAAGCGCAGGGGCATCCACTGCAGGTGGCTGTAGAGCGCCAGCCGCAGGTCGTCCATGACCCGCTGGCCGACCACGTTCGACAGCAAGGACTGCCAGACGCCGATGCCGGACGACACGATGGGCAGCACGATCATCAGCCCGCACTGCAGGTAGAGGAGCTCCAGGCTCGGCCGCGGGCTCAGCAGGTTGTCGATGATCAGCTTGAGCAGGATGGGGTTGACCACGCCCACGCTGACGGTCACCAGGATGAGCGTGGCGATCCAGCCCAGCCGGCCGCGATACGGGCGGAAGAAGCCGGCGATCCGGCGCAGGGTGCGGGGCCCGCTCCCCGGCCGGGCGGTGAGGTCTCGCTCCGACCCGGCCCAGTGCCCGCGCATCATGTGAGCAGGATCGAGAGGAACGCCTGGGCCATGGGCAGGCCGACGGGCTTGCCGACCTCTGCGGCGCGTTGCCGCATCCGCTCCTCGACCGCCTGCCAGTCGTCCACCTGCGAGACGTGGCACCGCAGCGCCGCCAGGCCGGTCTCGAACGTGTGCGCCACGTCCAGCCACAGGTTGGGGCGCTCCACGCCGGTGACCAAGGCCTGGCGCACCTTCCACGGCTCCAGCCCTTCGTCCAGCAGCTCCGGGAAGTTGAGGCGGTCCCGTGCGGCCGGGTAGACGGCGGCCAGCGTGGCCTCACCGGTGGCCAGGTGGTCGGGGTGGGCCATGTACGGGTTGCCGTCCGAGCGGCGCTGCGGGTTCTGGGCGATGACCAGGTCCGGGCGAAAGCGGCGAATCTGGCGCACGACGTCGCGCCGCAGCTCCAGGCTGGGAGTCAGGTAGCCGTCCGGGTAGCCCAGGTGCACGATGTCGCGCACCCCCAGCACGTCCGCGGCGGCCCGCTGCTCCGCCCGGCGGGTGGCGGCCAGCTGCTCGGGCGTGACGTCCGGGTCATCGGTTCCCTTGCCGCCGTCGGTGGTGACCACGTAGTCGACTCGCGCGCCGGTGGCCACCAGTGCGGCGATGG
>JBOGSY010000408.1:0-1929 GCA_050691915.1 Candidatus Limnocylindria bacterium
GGTGTCACCCGCCCTAGGCCGGGAGCGCCGCCTCGCCCACCACGCCGGCCTCGTCACGCAGCAGCGCCGCGCGATCGGTCCGCTCCCAGGGCAGGTCCAGGTCGCTGCGCCCGAAGTGCCCGTAGGCGGCGGTGGCGCGGTAGAGCGGCCGGCGCAGGTCGAGCGCCTCGATGATGGCGCCCGGCCGCAGGTCGAAGTGGCGCTCGACCAGCGCCTCCAGGCGCTCGTCGGGAATGGCGCCCGTGCCGAAGGTCTCGACGTTGATCGCCAGCGGGCGCGCGACGCCGATGGCGTAGGCCAGCTGCAGCTCGAAGCGGCGCGCCAGGCCGGCGGCGACCACGTTCTTGGCAACGTAGCGGGCCATGTACGCGCCCGAGCGGTCGACCTTGGTCGGATCCTTGCCGCTGAACGAGCCGCCGCCGTGGCGTGCCATCCCGCCGTAGGTGTCGACGATGATCTTGCGCCCGGACAGGCCCGAGTCGCCCATCGGCCCGCCGATCACGAAGCGCCCGGTAGGGTTGACCAGGTAGCGGGTGCGGTCGTCCAGCAGGTGATCGGGGACGGCGGCCCGGATGACCGTCTCACGCACGGCCTCGGCCAGGTCCGCGGCGTCCACCTCCGGATCGTGCTGGGTGCTGACCACCACCGTCGCCACGCGGCGCGGGCGCCCAGACTCGTCGTACTCGACCGTCACCTGGCTCTTGCCGTCTGGCCGCAGGTACGGCAGCTGGCCGCTTTTGCGAACCTCGGCCAGGCGGCGGGCGACCTGGTGGGCGAGCTGGATGGGCATGGGCATCAGCTCCGGCGTCTCATCGACCGCGTAGCCGAACATCATCCCCTGGTCCCCGGCCCCCAGCTCGTCCGGATCGGTCCCCTCCTTCGTCTCGAGGGCATGGTCCACGCCCAGGGCGATGTCGGCGGACTGCTCCTTGAGGGCGGTCAGGGTCCCGCACGTCTCCCAGTCGAAGCCCAGCCGGCTGTCGTTGTAGCCGATCTGGCGGACCGTCTCGCGGACCACGCTCTGCACGTCGCAGTAGGCCTTGGTGCTCATCTCGCCCAGGACCAGCACCAGGCCGGTGGTGGCCGTCACCTCGACCGCGACCCGCGCCTCGCGGTCGTTGGCGAGCACGTCGTCCAGGACGGCGTCGGCCACGGCGTCGCACAGCTTGTCGGGGTGGCCCTCGGTGACGGACTCGGAGGTGAAGGGGATGCGGCGGTCGGTGACGGGCATGGCCCCGAGTGTAGCGCCAGACCGATCCATCCGGGCCCGCTCCCGTCAACCGCCCGCGACCCGTCGCGGGTCCGGCGCGGCTAGGTGCCGGACTCCCAGGACTCGGCGTAGGCCGCCTGCTCGGCGGTCAGCGTGTCGATCGCGATCCCCATGCTGGCCAGCTTCAGGCGCGCCACCTCGCGGTCGATCTCGTCCGGGATCCCGTACACCCGTGGCTGCAGGGTGGCCACGTTGGCGCGCAGCCACTCCAGGCCCAGGGCCTGGTTGGCGAAGCTCATGTCCATCACGATCGACGGGTGCCCCTCGGCGGCACCCAGGTTGACCAGGCGGCCATCGGCCAGGACGTATAGGCGGCGGCCGTCGGGCATCAGGTACTCGCGGGTGAAGGGCCGCACCTCGCGGGAGCCGTCGGCCTGGGCCTCCAGGGCCCCGAGCTCGAACTCGTCGTTGAAGTGGCCGGCGTTGGCCAGGATGGCCCCATCGCGCATGCGCGGGAAGTGCGAGGCGCCCCACACGTTGAGGTTGCCGGTGGCGGCGATGAAGATCTCACCCACCTCGGCGGCTTCGGACGCGGTCGCCACCCGAAAGCCGTCCATGGCGGCCTCCAGGGCCCGGATCGGGTCGACCTCGACCACGGTCACGATGCCGCCCATCCCGGCGGCGCGCGAGGCGATGCCGCGTCCCACCCAGCCGTAGCC
>JBOGSY010000409.1:0-1926 GCA_050691915.1 Candidatus Limnocylindria bacterium
TGCCAGGCCAGCGCCAGCCCGACCCCGGAAGCCCGCCGCGCCCCGCCGCCGCGCAGCTCGCGCGCCTCGCGCGTTTGCTGGCGGTGGCGCTCGAAGCCTGAGGCCTCCGCCGCCGCCTCCAGCACCTCGTGGGCCGCCACGCTCTCGCGCAGCACCTGGCCGGTCGGGGTGGTGTCGCCCTCGCGGTAGGCCCACCGCCGCCGCAGCTCGAGGGGTGAGAGGTCGAGCGCCTCCGCGACGCGGTTCACCTGGGTCTCGATGGCGAACTCGGTCTGGGGTGCGCCGAAGCCGCGGAAGGCGCCATTGGGCGGTGTGTTGGTCGCCATCGCCCGCCCGCTGATGCGGACGTCCGGGCACCGATACGGACCGGCGGCGTGCAGCGTACCCCGGCTCAGGACCACCGGAGTCAGGGTGCAGTAGGCACCGCCGTCCATGATCACCTCGATCTCCTGGGCGACCAGCTCGCCGTCCCGGGTCACGCCGGTCCGGTGGCGCACGACGGCAGGATGACGCTTGGTGGTGGCGCTGATGTCCTCGTGGCGGTCGTAGATCATGCGCACCGGCTTTCCGCACTTGCGCGCCAGCAGGGCGGCATGCAGCGCGATGACCGACGGGTACTCCTCCTTGCCGCCGAACCCGCCCCCGGTCTCGGCCTGGATCACCTGGGTCCGAAGATCGTCCAAGGCCAGGGCGCGCTTCATGGCCTTGTGGACGTAGTACGGGCACTGCAGGCTGCCCTGGACCGTGATCCCGCCGTCCTCGCGCGGGACGGCGATCATGGCCTGGTTCTCGATGTAGAGCTGCTCCTGGTGGCCGACCCGGTAGGTGCCCTCGATCACGATCTCGGCCCGGGCCATGGCGGCCGCCGCGTCGCCGCGCTCCACCGTGTACTGCGCGAACTGCTGGCCACTGTCCAGTGGGTCGAAGACCGCCGGCAGCCGCTCAGTCCGCAGTCGGATCCGGCTGCGGGCCTCGCGGACGGTGGACCGATCGGCAGCCGCGACCAGGGCCACCGGCTCGGCCTGGTGGCGGATCTCGCCGCTCACCGGCACCAGGACCGGCTGGTCGTCGTCGATCAGGCTCACGATGTTCTCGCCCGGGATGTCCTCGGCGGTGACGACCACCACCCGGGACCAGTCGAACCCCTCGTCCAGCTCGATTCCCAGCAGCCGAGCGTGGGGCTCGCTCGACCGGATGGTGGCGCCGTACCAGGCGCCGGGGACGACGAGGTCGTCGGCGTACTTCGCCGCGCCGGTGAGCTTGGCGGGGCCCTCGCGCCGCAGCGGGACGGCCGGGGTGGCGCGCCCGGGTGTCGGCGTCGCCGGTGGCACGATCAGCGCCTCGGGAGCGGCGGTGCTTGGCGGGAGGGTGCGCGTAGTGTTGCGCGGCTGCGCCATGTCGCAATCCTAGCGCGAGGCTCCGGGGCTGGAGCCCCGGTCCGGTCAGCGCAGCTCGACGCAGGCGGTGTAGATCTGCATCTCCGCGTTCGAGGCGTGGAGGTTGAGCGCGACGGTATCGGTCAGCAGCTCCTGCAGAGAGGCGGGAACCTCCGTCATCGAGCGACCGCCGATCACGCTCTGCAGGGGATACCTCGGCTGAGGCACCAGCTCCTCGCACGTGCCCGGGTGGATATGGGCCGGCATGTTCGGATGGCCGGCGGGGTCGACCTCGATCTCGACCCTGGTGTGCTCGTTGGACAGCGGCGTGAGGGTGACGCTGCCGGTCACCCCCGAGTCGCTGAGGGTCTCGAGGGTGAGGGATATGGGTTCACCGGCCGATCCCGAGCAAGCCGTCAGGATGACTGCGGCAGTGGCCGCGACCAGGGCGTTGCGCGCGAGAGGCATCATCACGCCTGGCATCCTGGGATCCGCGGGCTGGGACTGCCATGGGAGATCGGTCCTGCGGGCGCGGCCTAGTACCAAGGAC
>JBOGSY010000410.1:0-1923 GCA_050691915.1 Candidatus Limnocylindria bacterium
ATGCCGTGCCACTCCCCGGCGGCGGGCTGGTCCTGTCGCTGCACGAGATCACCACCCTGCGGCGGGTCGAGCTGGTCCGGCGCGACTTCGTGGCCAACATCAGCCACGAGCTGCGGACGCCCCTGGCCTCGATCAAGCTGCTGGCCGAGACGCTGGCCGGCGGCGCGGTGGACGACCCCGGCACGGCGCGCGATTTCACCCACCAGATCGAGCGGGAGGTGGACCACCTGGCCCAGCTGGTGGACGAGCTGCTGGAGCTGTCGATGATCGAGTCGGGCGAGACCAAGCTGGCGCTCGAGGCGGTGGCGCCGGCTGCCCTGGTGGCCGACGCGGCGGAGCGGATCCGGCCGGTGGCCGAGCACCGCGACGTCAGCGTTCGGGTCGGCCCGGCCGATGCGGGGCAGCCGGAGGTGCTGGCCCTGGCGGACCCGGCGAGAGTGGGCCAGGCACTGCTCAACCTGACCCACAACGCGGTCAAGTACAGCCACCCCGGCGGCGAGGTGCGGCTCGGCTGGGAGCCGCACGACCGGCACGTGCGGCTGCTGGTCAGCGACGACGGGATCGGCATCCCGGCCGCCCACCAGGCGCGCATCTTCGAGCGCTTCTACAAGGTGGACCGCTCCCGGGCGCGGCGCGACAGCGACCAGGCGGCCGGGACCGGCAGCGCCGGGCTGGGCCTCGCCATCGTGCGCCACATCGCGCAGGCGCACGGCGGGGCGGTGGGCGTCAGCAGCGTGGAGGGCCACGGCTCCACCTTCTGGATCGACCTGCCGCAGGCGTCCGCCGGCCAGGCGGCGGCGGTGGCAGAGTAGTTGCCGTGTCAATGACGTTCTGTCAGGATCGGGACCGATGAAGGCGCAGGTCACCATCCCCGCCCCACGCGATCCCCGCCTGGCGGCGTGGCGGACCTTCCTGTACGCCCACGCCCAGGTGCGCCGCAAGCTGGAGCGCGAGCTGCAGGCCGAGCAGGCCATGGGCCTGGGCGAGTACGAGGTCCTGCTGGTGCTGGCAACCAGCCCCGACCGCCGGCGGCGGATGAGCGAGCTGGCCGACGCCCTGGTCCTGTCGCGCTCGGGCGCCACCCGGCTGATCGACCGGCTTGAGGCCCAGCGCCTGGTGGAGCGGGTCAGCTGCGAAACGGATCGCCGCGGCCAGTGGGCACAGCTCACCGGCGCCGGCCACCGCCGGCTGCGGGCCGCCTCCCCCACCCACCTGCGCGGCGTGGGGCAGCATTTCCTGGACCGCATCCCGGCCGGCGAGCTCACCGAGCTGGGGCGGACCCTGGCCCTGGTCCTGGACGAGGCGGAGGGGGTCTAGCCGTCCTCGCCGGCCGCCTCGGCCCGCAGGCCGCGGATCATGGCCGCCCGGGGATCGTCCGGCGCCAGCTCCAGGAATCGGTCGAACTGGCGGATCGCCTCCCGCTCGTCCCCCGCGCCACGCAGCGCGATGAGGCCGCGGAAGAAGGGGATGTCCGGGTCATCGCGGTCCGCCACCCGGGCATAGGCGTCGGTGGCCGCCCGGGCATCGGTCCAGTCTCCCGCGTTCAGGTAGGCGGTGATCAGCCGGCGGTAGGCGGACTCGTTGCCGGGCTCCAGCGCGATCAGGGCCAGCAGCGCCGCCGCGCCGCGGCGGCGATCCTCGGCGCCGCCGCCGGCCAGGTAGGCGTCGGCGAGGTCGGACAGGACGGCCCCGTCGCGGGGATCGGCCTCCAGCCGGACCAGCAGGTCGGCGATCTGCTGCCGCCGGCCCTCCTCGCGGGCGATGGCGTCGGCCAGCGACTGGTTCGTCTCGGTCCGCATGGCGGTCCCGAACGGGGCGGGCAGGGCGAAGCCCAGCAATAGCAGGGCGGCCATGACCGCGCCCAGGACCACGGGCGCCCGGCGCCCGGCCCCGGGCGCCGCCCGCAGCGCGGCGACGGGAGGC
>JBOGSY010000411.1:0-1913 GCA_050691915.1 Candidatus Limnocylindria bacterium
GCTGGCCGAGACGACCTATCGCGACGTGAACATCGCGCTCGCCAACGAGTACGCCCGCTACGCGGCCCGCCGCGGCATCGACGTGACCGAGGTGATCGAGGCGGCCAACTCGCAGCCCTACTCGCATATCCACCAGCCGGGCGTCGGCGTGGGCGGGCACTGCATTCCGGTCTACCCCCACTTCCTGTTCAACACCGATGCCGACCTCCAGCTCCCGCCCCTGGCGCGCCGGATCAACGAGGGCATGGCCGGCTGGACGGTGGAGCAGGTGCGCGCGCGCATCGGTCCGCTGCAGGACGTGCCGGTGGTGGTGCTGGGGGTCGCCTATCGCGCCGACGTGCAGGAGGACGCCTTCAGCTCAGCCTTCCGCCTCCGCGACGAGCTGCTCGCCGCCGGCGCCCGGGTCTACGGCCACGATCCGTATTTCGACGCGGAGCACCTGCGATCCCTCGGCTTCGAGCCGTGGGACCCGGCGGCGCCGCAGCCGGTGCGGGTCGCGCTGATTCAGGCCGGGCACGACGCCTACCGCCACCTGGATCCCGGATCCGTCCCCGGCCTGGAGCTGCTGGTCGACGGCCGGAACGTCCTGGACCCGGACGCCGTGGCGGCCGCCGGCGTCGCCTACCTGGGGATCGGACGGTGAGCGAGGACGAGGCAGCGCCGCAGGTGGGGCGGACCGCCGGGGGCGGCGTGTGCGTCGTCCTGCCGACCTACAACGAGCGCGACAACCTGGCGCCCATGGCGGCCGCCATCCTGGCCGCCCTGCCGGAGGCGCATCTCCTGGTCGTGGACGACAGCTCGCCGGATGGCACCGGGCGGCTGGCCGACACGCTGGCCGCCACCGAGCCGCGGATATCGGTCCTGCACCGGCAGGGCAAGGAGGGCCTGGGCGTGGCCTACCGGCACGGCTTCCGGTGGGCGCTCGACCGGCCGGAGGTGCGGGCCGTGGTCCAGATGGACGCCGACTTCAGCCACGACCCGGCCGACCTGCCGCGCCTGCTCGAGCCTCTCATGCGCGACGCCGACCTGGTGCTCGGCACGCGCTACATGAAGGGCGGCAGGACGGTGGGCTGGCCGCTGCGGAGGAAGCTGGTCAGCCGGGCCGGAACGCTCTTCGCGCGGCTGATGCTGCTGCTGCCCTACGGCGACCTGACCGGCGGCTTCAAGGCCTGGCGCCGCGAGCTGCTGGAGGCGATCCGGCTGCGCGACGCCAACGCCAGCGGCTACGGCTTCCAGATCGAAACGACCTGGTGGGCGCACCGGCGCGGCGCGCATGTGGTCCAGGTGCCGATCGTCTTCCGCGAGCGGGTGGCGGGGGCGTCCAAGATGAGCGCCTCGATCGTGCGCGAGGCGATCCTGCTGGTCTTCCGGCTGCGCCTGGAGGCGATCGCCGAGGCCTTCGGCCGGCGCCGCTGACCGGCCCGCCGGACCGGTTGGCGAGCTCGCGGCGCATCGGCTAGCATTCAGCCTCGCCCAGGAGCAGACCCCTCTTCCGCCGTGCCGAGATCCAGCCGAGCAGGACGCAGCAAGTGACATTCCGCAACCGACCGGTCCTCGACCGCAAGCATCGACCCCGCTGGCAGGACGAGCTGCGCACCCAGCAGCTGGTGGTGGCCGGCTTCGCCCTGGCCATCGCGGTGGCGATCGGCATCTTCGGCGCCGCGGCCTGGAGCGCGTTCTACGACAGCAACCTGCGCCAGGTGGCGCTGGTGCACGGCGTGCCGGTGGAGCGCGGCGAGATGGAGCGCCGGGCGGACATCATCGCGGCCGAGCTGACGGCCACCTACCTGGATCTTGGCTCGCAGCTCGGCGGCGCCCGTGACCAGATCATCCAGCAGCAGCAGGGGACCATCGAGCAGGCGTTCAGCGCGATCGCCAGCACGGCATCCGACTCGGTGGTGACCGGCATGGTC
>JBOGSY010000412.1:0-1892 GCA_050691915.1 Candidatus Limnocylindria bacterium
GCCCAGGCCGGCGCCGCCAGCATTCAAGCGACGGTGGCGGCGCTGCAGACCCAGCAGGCCGGAGCCGCGGTGACGGCGACCGCGCTCGCCGCCGTCGCCGCGGCCAGCTCGCTCGACCCGAACTCGGCGGAGGAAACGATCCAGACCGATCTGGGGGGGATGATCAACGGCAACCCGGGCGCCCGAGACGACGCGCTGGAGCAGTTGCGCCAGGTGTTGGAGAAGTACCAGAGCGGCTGCCGCGCCGGCTTCGTCCTGATCTCGGGCAACGGGCCGAGCGTCGAGAGCGGGGTCAATTTGGCGCGGGTGGTCGAGGGGTTGCTGGTCGAGGAGTTCGGCGGCATCTTCGGCGACGCGGCGACGGAGACCTTCGCCCTGCCGAACCAGCAGCCGTTCGGCCAGGTCGGGCTGCAGATCTTCTTCTACCAGGGCTGCCAACTAAATGCTTCCCACTGGAGGTTGCGTGATGAGGGTATCATGGGGACCGGCCTTGCCGGTGGAAAAGAAAGGACCTGCCCCGTGCCCCGCCCGCTCGCGATCCCCCCGTTGGACGAGCCAACCGGCGCCGAGCTGCGCCGGCGCTACGACGCTGCCGGCGACCCCGAGACCCGGCTGCGCTACCAGGTGGTCTGGCTGGCCCACCGCGGACAGCGCGTCCCCCAGATCGCCCAGACGGCGTTGCGCAGCCGCGACACCGTCGCCCGCGTGCTGCACCGCTTCCGGGCCGGCGGGCTCGACGCGGTGCCCCGGCGGACCGCCCCCGGCCCCACCCCGACCGTCACCCCGGCCTGGGAAGCCGAGCTGCTGCGGGTCGTCGAGCTCGATCCGCGGACGGTCGGGGTGCCCGCCGCCAACTGGACGACGGGGCTGCTGGCCGGCTACCTGGCGCGCCAGACCGGCGTCCGCGTCGGCCAGGAGACGGTCCGCCTGGCCTTGCATGCCCACGACTACGTCTGCAAGCGGCCGACCTGGACGCTGGAACGGCGGGCCGCCGAGCAGCCGGGCTACGTGGGAAACGCCTGAGGGTGGAGGCGCTTTTGGCGGGCGCGCTCGAGCCTGTGCCGCCACCCCTAACCGACCTGATCGAGCCCGAGTGGCTGGCCGAGGTGCCGGCCGAGTTGGCGTCATTGCTGGCCCTCCTGCCCCGAGCCGACCTCTACCTGCAGGACGAGGTGCAGTTCGCGCTCCATCCCACCCTGACGCGGGTCTGGTGCCGGCGGGGGCGGCACGGGCAGCGGCTGGTCGAGGCGCCCGGTGCCAACCGCAAGCTCTACGGCTTCGGCCTGGTCGATTGGCGGGACGGCTGGTTCGACGGGCGGCTGGCGCCGGGGCGGACGGCCGACGCCTTCTGCGCCCAGGTCCGGGCGGCGGTTGCCCGCTCGCAAGCGCGGGGGCGCGTCGCCATCGTGGTGGCCGACAACGCCGGCACCCACACCGCCGCCGGCTCCAAGCTGGTGCGGACGCTGGTCGCCGAGTTGGCGGACCGGCTGCGCCTGGTCTACACCCCGGCCTACGACCCCGACGCCAACCGGATCGAGTGGCTGTGGCGGATGAGCCGGCGGGCAGTCACCCACAACCACCGGCACCCGGACCTGGCGGCGCTGGCGGCAGCCGCCCTCGCCCACTTCCGCCACCTGGCCGCCCACCCGGAGGCGGTGCTGGCCCACATCGGCAGCCCCGGCTGTCTGCTGGAGGTGACCCATGAACCGCTTCCCCTTGCCGCATAACCCAGTGGGAAGCATTTAGTACTACAACGACGGTTCACGCGAACGGCTGCGGCGGCGCTTGGCGTGGGAGCACTTGGCGCGGAGGTTGCGGGTTTGCACGCCCACCGGCCACTCCCACCGCTCCTGGCGCGTCCAGTGGCGGCGCGGCAGGAGTTCGCGCCGCAC
>JBOGSY010000413.1:0-1880 GCA_050691915.1 Candidatus Limnocylindria bacterium
CCTCCAGTCCGCGCCGTCGCAGCTCCTCGGCGAGCGCGGCGGGGTCGTCGCGGCTCACCGGCTGGGCGCCCCGGGAGACTCGGCGGCGACCCGGAAGGCGGCGGCCTCTCCGCGGCCGGTGACGGCCACCACCAGCTGGGCGGGCAGCGTGGCGCCGCGCGTGACCCGTTCGGCCAGGACGGCCATCAGCACGCCCGCGGCGTCGTCCGGCGTGAAGACGCCGTGCTCCAGCCCCACGGGTGCCATCGCCAGCCGGCCCAGGCCCAGCCTGCCGGCGATCTCCAGCGCCGCGTCCAGCGCGCGGGCGAGCCGCTCGCGGTCCGGCCGCAGGTCGTGGCCCACCGCCACGGCGTGGATGATGTAGGGCGTTGCCAGCAGACCTCCGCCGGTGACCACCGCGCTGCCCGCCTGGGCCGGAGCCTGGCCCACGGCCTCCACCTCCACCACCTGGCCGGCCCGGCGCTTCACCGCGCGGGCGACCGGGGTGGTCATGAACAGGCTCTCGTTGGCCGGCACGATGATCGCGTCGACCTCGAGCTCCGAAACGTCACCCTGCCAGACGTCGATCTCGGTGGGGACAGCCATTTCGCTCGCTTGCCGGCCGCGACCCGGGACCGGCTAGGCCGTGCGATGGAGGCGCGGAAGCCGGTCGCGGAGCGCGGTGGTCACTTCGTAGTTGATGGTGCGTCGCTCGATGGCGACCTCGTCGGCGCTGATGCGGGCGCCCATCTGTTCGCCGATCAGGACGAACTCGTCGTCGTAGGTTACATCATCGATATGGCCCACATCGACGGTGATGCCGTCCATGCTGACGGCGCCGACGACGGGGGCGAGCTGCCCACGGACGAGCACGCGGCCGTTGTTGGCATGCGCGCGCGGCCACCCGTCGCCGTAGCCGATCCCCAAGGTGGCGATCCGGGTCGGGCGTTCGGCCCGGAAGCGCAGCCCGTAGCCCAGGCCGGCGCCGGCCGGCAGGTCGTGCAGGCGCAACGGTAGCGCGTGGAGGGAGAGCACCGGCCGCAGGCCGTGCGCGCGGTCGACCGCCCAGCCGGGGACCATCCCGTACAGGCCGATCCCCGGCCGGATGGCGTCCGCGAAGGTCCCGGCCGCGGCCAGGATGCCCCCGGTCGCCGACACGTGGACCAGGCCCGGGTCGATCCCGGCGGAGCGCATGGCGTCCAGGGTGCGGGCCAGCCTGAGCAGTTGCACCTCCGTGAAGGCGTCGTCCTCCCCGGGCACGGCCAGGTGGCTGAACGTCCCGGCCAGCTCCAGGTGCCGGCTGCGACCGATGCGCAGCGCCAGGTCGAGCGCGAGCTCGGGGTCGGCCCCCTGGCGACCCAGGCCGGTGTCCACCTTGAGATGGACCGCCGCGCGGCGCCCGGCGGCGGCAGCCGCCGCCTCCAGCAGGGCCACGCCTGGGACGTCGTACACGATCGGCTCCATCCCGCTCGCCACCGCGGGCGCCGCCTCCGGGCGACCGAGGCCCCAGAGCACCACGATCGGCACGGAGACCCCCGCGTTCCGCAGCTCAATCGCCTCGCCCAGGGTGGCCACCGCCAGCCGTTCGACCCCCGCCCGCACCAGGCTCTCCGCCACCGGCACCGCCCCGTGGCCATACGCGTTGGCCTTGACCACGGCGATGACCTGCTTGTCGCCGCCCGCCAGGTCGCGCAGGCAGGCGAGGTTGTGAACCAGCGCGCCGTGGTCGATCTCGACCCAGGCCCGATGCGGGCTGCGGGGCTCCGCTGCGCCGCTCACGATCGCCGGCCCCCGCGCAGCTGCCCGATCGCCTCCGGCAGGAGCGCCGCCAGGTCGCGGGCGACCACCCCCGCCAGCCCGATGCGGTCCTCGGCCAGCAGGCCGGCGGCACCGTGCACCGC
>JBOGSY010000414.1:0-1879 GCA_050691915.1 Candidatus Limnocylindria bacterium
CACCAGGGCCGCGAGCGGCGGTGGGAGGCCGTCGAGGTCCGGCGGCCCGGCCAGCTGGCGGCGGGCGATGGCCAGCGGCGATGCGCCGTCGAACGCCGGGCGGCCGGTGAGGCATTCGTGCAGCACCGCGCCGAGGCCCCACAGGTCCGTGCGCGGGACCACCGGCTCCCCCGCCAGCTGCTCCGGCGCCATGTAGCGCGGCGTGCCCAGGCTGGTCCCGGTGGCGGTCAGCTGATCGGTGCCGGCCTCCAGGCTGTGGGAGATGCCGAAGTCGATCAGCCGGGCCCGGCCGGACTCCCGCTCGAGCAGGATGTTCCCCGGCTTGACGTCCCGGTGGATCACGCCCCGCTGGTGCGCGTGGTAGAGGGCCTCGGCGACCTGGATGACCAGCCGTGCGGCCTGGCGTGGCTCCAGCGGGCCGTCCCTCCGCAGGCGGGTGGCGAGCGAGTCGCCGTCGACCAGCTCCATGACCAGGGCGGGCTGGCTGCCGCCGGCGCTCACGTCGTAGACGGCGGCGATTCCCGGGTGCGACAGGCCGGCCGCGGCACGGGCCTCCGCCGCCAGCCTCAGGCGTGAGGTCTCGTCCGGCAGCAGGTGCGGGTGGAGCAGCTTGACCGCCACCTGCCGATCCAGCTGCTCGTCCACGGCGCGCCAGACGTGGGCGGTTCCCCCGGCGGCGATCTGCTCCACCAGGCGGTATCGGTTCAGCACGCGCTTCTTCCTGGGCATTCCCGGTCCCTCCGCCGGTCAGCCCTGCACGATGCGTGCTAGGCGCGGCGGGGTGCGGCGTTCCAGGCGCGAAAACCTAGGGAAACAGGTCCTGCTGGCGTGGCATGACCAGCGCAGCCGCACCCGGGTCGTCTGCGCCGGGACGCGGGTAGGCGTAGCCGCGGACCACGACCACCGGCAGCTGGGTCACCTTGCCCCCCGCCAGGTCGGCCGCCGAGGCGAGCTCGTCCGCCACGGCGATGACCGTCGACTGCATCTCGCGGCCGGAGGCATCCGGGGTGCCGCGCAGGTCCAGCAGCCCGTCCAGACCGGCCGCGCCGATGGCCACGTTGGTGATCCCAAGCCGCCACGGCCGGCCGAAGGAGTCGGAGATGATGACCCCCGGTCGCGCCCCGGTCAGCTCGCCCAGCCGTTCGCGCAGGGCGCGCGCCGAGGCGTCCGGGTCCTCCGGCAGCAGGGTGGCCACCTCGCCGCTGCCCACGTTCGAGAGATCCACGCCGGCGTTGGCGCACACCAGCCCGTGGCGGGTGCGGGCGATGATCAGGCCCCCCTCCGCCATGCGCACCACCTCGGCGCTCTCGCGCAGCACCAGCTCGACCTGGCGCGGATCCTTTCCCCAGCGTTCCGCCCACTCACGCGCCTCGGCTCGCGGCTGGACCGACGCCAGCTCGACCACCCGGCCCTCCGCCTTGGAGACGATCTTCTGGGTGACGACCAGGACGTCGTCATCGGTCAGGCCGATGCCTCCGGCGGCTGCCGCCGCCGCGATCTGGGCGGCGAGGTCGTCGCCGGGCCGCACCTCGGGGATGCCGTCCAGCGCGATCAGCGAGATCACGCCGCGTCGCCCAGCTTCAGCCAGCGGGCCAGGTCGTCGGGCGTGTCCAGGTCGAAGGCCAGCCCCGGGCGGCGCACCACGGCAAGCGACAACCCCGCCCGCCGCGCCTCCGCCCGGTGGGCCGCGAACGAGCCGGGGCCGAAGCGGAAGCCGATGGCGTCCGGCGGGCGCAATGCCAGCCCGTTGGTGCCGGACTCCGCCCGGTCGGGTGCGATCGCCACCCCGGCGGCCGGGATCGCGTCGACCAGGGCCCGAACGTCGTCCACGGCCAGGTTGGGGAGGTCCCCGTGCAGGACGGCCAGCGCCCCGATGCCA
>JBOGSY010000415.1:0-1873 GCA_050691915.1 Candidatus Limnocylindria bacterium
GGTCCGGGTGGTCCACGCCCCGGAGACCACGATCCGCGACGGCGCGGCCGCCGCCGCCGGCCTGGGCGACGACCCACCGGATGCGGTGGTTGCCGTCAACGACGCCATGGCGATCGGGGCGCTGCACCGCCTCGCGCAGCTCCCCGCCGAGCGGCGGCCGGCGGTGGTCGGGTTCGACGACATCGCCTGGGCGCAGCTCACCAATCCGCCGCTCACCACCATCGCCATCGACGCGGAGCGGATGGGCGCGGTCGCCGCCCAGCGGCTGGTGGCCGCGATCCACGACCCCCGCGTCGCGGCGGAGGCAACGGTCGAACGCCTTCCGGGAACGCTCCGGATTCGATCCTCGTGCGGCTGTCATCCCGACGGCCGCGGCAGCACGTGACCGCCTGACGGAGGCAGGCGCAGGCAAGACATTCGGCAGGCCCAGTCCCGAGCCGGGCCGGTGCAGACCAGCATATCGGCAGAGGAGGAACGGACAATGCCCAGCACAGGACCCATGGCCTGGCGGCGCGCCGGCGTGCTGCTCGGCTCCCTGGCGCTCGCCCTGGCGGCGTGCTCGCCCGGCGCCACATCGGACGCCAGCGTGAGCGCCGGGGCGGAGCCGAGCGATGGCGGCGACGGCGAGATCGGCGAGGTCGTGATGCTCTCCAGCCAGCTCGTCCCGGTGGAGGAGCAGGAGAAGATGCGGAACACGATCCTGGCCGACTTCACGGGCGAGGCCGAGTTCATCGGCGCCGATTCCGGACCATTCAACGACCGGATCCGGGCGGAGGGCGAGACGGGCTCCGGCGACGTGAGCCTCATCGGCGGGCTGCACGGCGAGTTCGGCTCGTTCGCGGCCGACGACCTGCTGATGGACCTGAGCGACGTCGCCGCCGAGCTGGCCGATCTGGGCATCAACGAGCAATACCTGGAGCTCGGCAAGCTGGGAACGGACCAGCAGCTTTACATCCCGTGGATGCAGGCCACCTACATCATGGCCGCGCGCAGCGAGGCGATGCAGTACCTGCCGGACGGAGCCGACATCGACGCCCTGACCTGGGATCAGGTGACCGAGTGGGGAGCCAACATCGAGGAGGCGACCGGCGAGCGCAAGCTGGGCTTCCCGGCCGGCGAGGAGGGTCTCTGGCATCGCTTCTTCCAGGGCTATGCCTATCCGGCCTTCACCGGCGGCCTGAACACCGCCTTCGCTACCGACGACGCGGTGGCGATGTGGGACTGGCTGGCCGACACCTGGCAGTACGTCAACCCGCAGGCCACCACCTACGGCTTCATGCAGGAGCCGCTCCAGTCGGGCGAGGTCTGGGTGGCCTGGGACCACACCGCTCGCCTGATCGAGGCCCTGCGCAACCAGCCGGATGACATGGTCGCCTTCCCGGCCCCGGCCGGGCCGTCCGGGCGGGCGTTCATGCCGGTGGTCGCCGGGCTGGCGATCCCCAACTCGGCGGCCAACCCGGATGGCGCCAAGGAGCTGATCAAGTACCTGCTCCAGCCCGCCACCCAGGCCACCACCCTGTCGGAAGTCTCCTTCTTCCCAGTGATCACCGCCGACCTGCCCGGCGACCTCGAGCCCGGACAGCAGGCGGAGGAGGCGGCCGTGACGGCCATGACCAATGCCAGCGACGCGCTGCCGTCGCTGCTGCCGATTGGCCTGGGCGACCAGGGCGGCGCCTACAACCAGGTCTTCCGCGACGCCTTCCAGCAGATCGTGCTGGACGGCCAGGACGCGGCGGGCGTGCTCGAAACGCTCGCCGGGAACCTGCAGGAGGTGCTCGACACGGTCGAGGCGGCGTGCTGGCCGCCCGATCCGGAGAGTGACGGCACCTGCCAGGTGCAGTAGCCGAGCCACCGTCCGGGAGCGGCCCGAGCC
>JBOGSY010000416.1:0-1859 GCA_050691915.1 Candidatus Limnocylindria bacterium
CCGATAGCGTACCCCTCCTGTCGAGATCCTCTGCGCCCGATCAGGCCGCGGCGGCCAGCTCCTCCAGGGCGCGCAGCAGCCGCTCCACCTCGTGCTCGGTGTTGTAGTGGACGAGGCCCACCCGCACCATCCCTCCGCTCTCCTCCAGGCCCAGCGCCCGCAGCAGCTCCAGCGCGTAGTAGTTGCCGTCCCAGACGCTGATGGCGCGCGATGCGAGATGGCGCGCGATGGCGCGAGGGTGGAGCCGGTCCATGGTGAAGGCCACGGTCGGGACCCGCTCGTCGCGGCGTCCGGCATCGGTGATCCCGTAGGTCCGCAGCCCCGGGATTTCCGCCAGCCCCGCCAGCAGGGGACCGATGAGCCCGCGCTCGTAGGTCCGGATGCTGCCCATGGCCACCCGCATGGCGGTTCGGCGGTCGTCGTCGCGCGAGGAGCCCCCATAGGCGCGGCCGAGGGAGGCGAGGTAGTCGAACGTGCCCAGCAGGCCGGCCAGCGCCTCGTGGCTCTGGGTACCGACCTCCCACTTGCCCGGCAGCGCCTCCCCGGCCGGGCGGACCCGGTAGGCCTCCAGCCGCTCGAGCAGCGAGCGCCGCCCGTAGAGCACGCCGAGGTGCGGACCGAAGAACTTGTACGGCGAGCAGGCAAGCAGATCCGCCTGGAGGGTGGCGGCGTCGATGGGCAGGTGAGGCGCGGCATGGACGGCGTCCACGAACACCAGCGCCCCGTAGGCGTGCGCGATCTCCGTGATCCGCCCGACGTCGTTGATCGTCCCCACCGCGTTGGAGGCGAGCCCGACCGCCACCAGCCGGGTCCGCTCCCCGATCAGCGACTCGAGCGGGTCCAGGTCCAGGCTGCAGTCGTCCGGCCGCACCTCCAGCCAGCGCACGATCGCCCCGCGATCCTGCGCCACGGCCAGCCACGGCGCGACGTTGGCATCGTGGTCAAGGCGGCTCACCACCACCTCGTCGCCGGCGCGCAGCTCGCGCCCGATGGCCCGGCTGATCGCGAAGGTGAGGGTCGTCATGTTCGGGCCGAAGGCCACCTCGGCCGGATCGTGGGCGCCCAGGAAGTCGGCGGTGGCGGCGTGAGCCTCGCGCAGGAGGTCATCGGTCTCGACCGATGCCGGGAACGCCCCGCCTTGGTTGGCATTCGACCGCTCGAGGTAGGCGACCATGCGATCGATGCAGGCGCGCGGCACCTGCGTGCCGCCGGGGCCATCCAGGTAGGCGAGGGGCGTCCCGCCGACGGATCGGCCGAGTGCCGGAAAATGGTCGCGCACGGCGGCCACGTCCAGGCCGGAGCGGGCTACGGGGGTCGTCACGCCGGGCATGGTACGCGCCGAGCGGCAGGGCACGCCGTCCGGACCATCGGGTAGGATCGGAGATCCATGACTGCGCCCCTGCGCGTGCCGACCCTGTCCGCGCACGACTTCCAGCTGCCCAGAGGCCTCGAGGAGCTCGGCGAGCTGGCGTACAACCTTTGGTGGTCCTGGACGCCGCGGGCCGGCTCCATCTTCGCGCGCATCGACTCCCACGCCTGGTCGCGCCACCGCAACCCGATCTCGGTCCTCCGCGCGGTCGACCAGGCGCGCTGGGCGGAGCTGGCGGCAGACGAGGACTTCATGGTCGACGCCAGCCGGCTGCTCGACGAATTCCATGGCTATATGGAGAACGGAGCCGACGCCTGGTACCGGCGGCGCGTCGCGGCGGACCCGCGCGCCGGCGCCAAGGGCCCCATCGCCTACTTCTGCGCCGAGTACGGCATCCACGAGTCGATGCAGATCTACTCCGGCGGCCTGGGGGTGCTGGCCGGCGACCACCTCAAGTCGGCGTCCGACGCCGCGCTCCCCTTCATCGGGG
>JBOGSY010000417.1:0-1848 GCA_050691915.1 Candidatus Limnocylindria bacterium
GCTGAACTGGAAGTCCAGCCCGGCGACGGTGATCGACATCTGGGCGCCGAACAGGTTGGTACCGATGAGCATGGTCAGCGCCAGGAGGCCCAGCACCACGGCGTAGATGGGCACGGTCAGCGTCTGGAGCCAGTGGTAGTCCACGCTGGCGGCGGCGAAGAAGATGATCAGCCCGATGGCGGCCCAGATGAGGGTCTTGACCGTCTGGGAGAGGCCGTCGCCGGCGGCCACCCCGGCGTAGTTGGCCGAGTAGCTCATCACGACGCCCATGCCGATCAGCAGCACGACGTAGAGCAGCAGCTGGCCGTCGAACGCCCGCCAGCGACGGGCACGGACGTTGTCGACCAGGGTGGTGGTGAGGGTGGTGGCGCCCATCGGTCAGTTCGCCGAGACCAGCGAGAAGTCGCGCGGGTCGAGCCGCAGGTCCTGGTCCAGCCCGTACCACTCCTGGAGGAAGTACTTGACCACCTCCAGCGACACGTTGCCGGGCACCACCGCCGAGTAGGAGAAGGTCAGCACCGCCAGGTCGGCATCGGTCCCGCCGGCGCTCGACGGCAGGTAGGCCACGAACCAGGAGTGGAACGGCAGGGTGCCCTCCTCGGTGGGCGTACCGAACTCCGCGGTGCCCGTCTTGCCGGAGAGGGCGCCCGGCAGGCGAAGGTCGCGGATGTTGTAGGCATGGCCGCTGGTGATCACCGTGCGGGCGCCGATGCGCATGGTCTGCAGGTTGGCCGGGTCCGCGGCGATCTGGCGGATCGCCTCCGGCGCGTACTCCGTCACCAGGTTGCCCTCGCCGTCCGTCTCGCCGCGCACCACCGATGGCCGCATCAGGGTGCCGCCGTTGGCCAGCGCGGCGTAGGCGTTGAGCAGCTGCAGCGGGGTGACGGCGACCACGTTCTGGCCGATGCCCGCCTGCGCCAGCTCGCCGGTGAAGACGTTGTCGCGGCCCTGGGACCTGGCCCAGGCGCGGCTGGCCACGATCCCCGCGGCCTCGCCCGGCAGCGCGATGCCGCTCCGCTCGCCGAACCCGAGCTCGTTCGCCCAGCGCCCAAGGGCGTCGACACCCAGCCCCACGGCCATCTGGTAGAAGAAGGTGTCCGAGCTCTTGGCGAACGCGTCCACCATGGCCAGCGGGCCGAAGCCCTGCCTGTTCCAGTCGTACAGGCACTGGCCGTCCGGGGCGCCGGGAATCTGGTAGCAGCCGTAGGTGGGCCAGCGACGGGACGCGTTGGTGACCCCCTCCTCCAGCGCCGCCAGGCCGGTCACCAGCTTGAAGGTCGAGCCGGGCGGGAAGATGTCGGCGATGGCGTGGTTGCGGAGCGGCTTGGCCGGGTTCTCGAGGTAGACCGCGTAGTCGTCTGCGCTGATGCCGGTGGCGAACTTGTTGTTGTCGTAGGCCGGCAGCGAGACCATGGCCAGGATCTCGCCGGTCTGCGGGTTCATGACCACCGTCACGCCCTGCTCCACGCCAACCGCCTCCATGCCCCAGACCAGGGCGTCGGTGGCGACGCGCTGCATCTGCGCGTCCAGGGTCAGCATCAGGTTGGTCCCCGGCTCCGGCTCGCGCAGGGTCTCGACGGTCTTGCCCAGGCGCCCGCTGGCATCGCGCTCCACCAGCTCCGCGCCGTACGTCCCGCGCAGGAGCTCCTCGTAGGTGGCCTCCATGCCGGCTCGGCCGATCAGGTCGTCGCGCAGGTAGCCATCGTCGGCCAGGTCGCGGAACTCCCCCAAGTCCACCGGGCCGACGTAGCCCAGCACGTGCGACAGCAGCGGCCCGTCGACCGCCCCGGTCTCGTCCAGGTACTGGCGGACCGGATCCACCTCCACCACCACGCCGGGCAGCTGCCC
>JBOGSY010000418.1:0-1847 GCA_050691915.1 Candidatus Limnocylindria bacterium
CCGCGAACGCCGGGCGCCCCGCGAAGGCCGGCTCGCCCGTCCTGGTCGAGGTCACCCGCGGCGACCGGGTCGAATCGCGCCATCGCGGCTCGCTGGCGATCGTCGCCGCCTCCGGCAGGCTGATCGCCGCCGTAGGCGATCCGGACGCCTTCATCTACCTGCGCTCGTCGGCCAAGCCGTTCCAGCTCGCGCCCTTCGTCGCCTCGGGGCGGTTCGACGCCTATGACTTCCCGGCGCCGGTCGAGGCGCTGGCGGTGATGGCCGCCTCCCACGCCGGCGAGGACCGCCACGCCCGCACCGTGCAGGGGCTGCTGCGGGTCGGGGGCCTCACCCGCGAGGTGCTGGCCTGCGGCACCCATCCGCCCTTCGACCGGGAGACAGCCGAGCGGCTGATCCGCGACGGCGAGCCGCCGTCCGAGCTGCGCCACAACTGTTCCGGCAAGCATGCCGGGATGGCCCTCCACGCCAAGGCCGCCGGCTGGCCGGTGGAGACCTATTGGCAGCCGGACCATCCCGTCCAGCGCCTGGCGCTCGAGACGGTGGCGGCCGTGTCAGATATCCCGCTGGACCGCATCGCCCTGGCCACCGACGGCTGTGGGGTGGTCACCTTTGGCCTCCCTCTGCGCGGCCTGGCCCTGGCCTTCAGCCGCCTGGCGGACCCTTCCGGGCTGGCCGATGCCTCCCTGCGCGGCGCGCTGGAGCGGATCCGGGACGCCATGCTGGCCCACCCGGCGCTGGTGGCGGGCGAGCGACGGATGCTGGACACGGAGCTGATGCGGGCCGCCGCCGGCAGGCTGGTGTCGAAGGGGGGCGCGGAGGGCGTGCAGGCGGTCGGCATCCTGGAGGCCGGCAGCTCGTGGGGCGGCGGCCCGCTGGGCCTGGCCCTCAAGGTGGAGGACGGCGACGGCGCCCGCCGCGCCCGCAGCGTCGCCACGATCTCCGCACTGCTGCAGCTGGGCTGCCTCGACGCGGAGCTGGTCGCCGGGCGGCTGGCCGACTTCGGGCCGCCCCTCCGCGACCCTCGAGGTGGCATCTCCGGAGAGGTGCTTCCGGCCTTCACCCTGCGCGGGTAGCGCTGCGCAGCGGCACCGATCCTGCTGAGCAACCTTCTCCGTTGGCGGCCATGGCCGCCCATCGGACCACGAGGAGGGATCCATGCTCTGGTTGATCGTCATCATCGCGGTGCTGCTGCTGCTCTTCGGCGGCCTGGGATACAGCTACCGCGATCGGTGGGGGAACTACTACGGCGGCGGGGTCAGCCTCATCGGCCTGATCCTGGTCGTGCTCTTCATCCTGTGGGCGCTGAACGGCTTCAACCTGTGACGCGGTGCCCTGTGACGCGCGCCTCCATGCGCTGACCGCGGCTGCCGGCGCGGGCTGAGCCTCCGCCCTCGGGCGGGCCGGCTCGGCCCGCCCTGCTACCATCGGGCGACCCATGACCTCGACCGACGAGCGCCCGATCCGGGTGCGAATGGCTCCCAGCCCCACCGGCCCGCTGCACATCGGCACCGCCCGGACCAGCCTCTACAACCACCTGTTCGCGCGCCACACCCGGGGGACCTACGTCCTGCGCGTCGAGGACACGGACATCGCTCGCAGCACCCCGGAATTCGAGCGCGACATCATCGACAACCTGCACTGGCTGGGAATCACCTGGGACGAGGGGCCGCAGGTGGCCGGCGGCGAGGAGATCGGTCCGTACGGGCCCTACCGCCAGAGCCAGCGGATGGACCGATACGACGGCGAGGCGGCACGCCTGCTCGACGGCGGCCAGGCATACCACTGCTGGTGCACGCCGGACGAGCTCGAGGCGGTTCGCCGCGAGCAGGCCGCCCGCAAGGAGGCGC
>JBOGSY010000419.1:0-1838 GCA_050691915.1 Candidatus Limnocylindria bacterium
GCCCCAGTCGGCCAGCAGCCGCAGGGCGCCGGCCAGCTCCGCGCCCTCGTCGCTGAGCTCGTAGACGAAGCGCGGCGGGCGCTGCGAGTACGGCGTGGAGCGGATCACGCGCTCGGCCTCCAGGCGCCGCAGCCGGTCGGCCAGGATGTTGGGCGCGATGCCGGGCACCGCCTCACCCAGCTCGCCGAAACGGCGCGGGCCGCCGAGCAGTGCCTCCACCAGCAGCAGGCTCCAGCGGTCCCCCACCCGCTCCAGGGCGGCTGCCAGCGGGGACTGCGAGGTGGCCATGCGCGGATCGTACGGCATCGGTCTTGACAGCCGGTGGGTGCGTGGTAACTTGCACATTGCAAGTCACATACTAACCCCGGCAGCAACATGGAGGATGGAGCACATGGGTCCGATCGAGGATCTGGGCAAGGCGATCGCGGGAATCGCAGAGACGGCGGGCCGCTCGACGGTGGGGATCGGCAACCGCTGGCGGGGAGGCTCGGGCGTGGTGGTGGAGGCCGGCAAGGTGCTCACCAACGCGCACAACCTGCACGGCGACGAGGTCCGCGTCTTCTTCGCCGACGGGCGCGAAGCGGAGGGCAAGGTCCTGGGCGCCGATGGCGACGGCGACCTGGCGGTGATCGGCGTTGAGACCGGCGAGGCGCCGGCCATCCCGTGGGGCGACGGGACGGCGCTGGTGATCGGCTCGCCGGTGGTCGCGATCGGCAACCCGGCGGGGGCCGGCGTGCGGGTCACGTTCGGCTTCGTGTCCGGCGTGGGCCGGGCCTTCCGCGGCCCGCGCGGCCGTCGCGTGGCGGGCGCGGTGGAGCACACCGCTCCCCTGCTGCCGGGCTCGTCGGGCGGGCCCATCGTCGACGGCCAGGGCCAGCTGCTGGGGATCAACACCAACCGGCTGGGGTCCGGCTTCTACCAGGCGATCGCCGCCGATGCGGCGCTGCGCGACCGGGTCTCAGCCCTCGGCCGTGGCGAGGCGCCCACCCGCCGGCGCCTGGGCGTTGGCCTGGCACCCGCCCACGTGGCGCGCCAGCTGCGCCGGGCGGTGGGCCTTGACGAGCGCGACGGGCTGCTGGTCCGCGAGGTGGAGGAGGGCTCGCCGGCGGCGGCCGCCGGCATCGCCGAGGGCGACCTGATCGTCGCGGCCGGCGGACGGCCGGTCACCAGCGGGGATGACCTGTTCGACGCGATCGGCTCGGTTGCGGCGGATGCCGCGCTCGAGATCGGGCTGCTGCGCGGCGCGGCGGAGCGGACGGTTACCATTCCCGGGTGACCTACCAGGAACCAACCTGCGAGCACGTCGTGGGGCCGGTGGCGGTCGAGCCGTCCGACGCCGGCTGCCACGAGTGCCTGCAGATCGGCGGCGAGTGGGTCCACCTCCGGATGTGCCTCGCCTGCGGGCACGTCGGCTGCTGCGACCAGTCTCCCAACCGCCACGCCACCGCCCACTTCAGGTCCGCCGACCACGCGGCCGTGCAATCGGTGGAGCCGGGCGAGGACTGGCGCTGGTGCTACGCCGACCAGCTGTACGCCGAGGGGCCGTCCGGCTCGTAGGCGCGAGCCGCGATACTGCACCCCGTGACCGGCGAGCGCGCCTACGACGCGGTGGTGGTGGGCGCCGGACCAAACGGCCTGGCGGCGGCGATCACCCTTGCACGGGCCGGTCGGTCGGTGCTGGTCCTGGAGGCCAACGCCACCATCGGCGGCGGGTCGCGCACGGCGGCGCTGACGGTCCCCGGCTTCGTGCACGACGTCTGCTCCGCGATCCACCCCCTCGGCCGATCGTCGCCGGCGTTCGGCGCCTGGCCGCTGGCAGAGCATGGCCTGGAGTGGAT
>JBOGSY010000420.1:0-1838 GCA_050691915.1 Candidatus Limnocylindria bacterium
GCCGGGCTCCATCTCGAGGGCCTCGAGGAAGTCGAGCAGCAGCTCGGCCGCCTCGGCGCGATCGGCCGGCCGGCCGCGGCGCACGCGGCGGTCGCGGAACTCCCCCAGCAGCGCGCGCAGCTCGCGCTCGACCCAGCGGCGCGGCGCGGAGCCCGGCGCGAACCACTCCCCCGCCTCGCGCAGTGTCGCCACGCCGCGGAGGTACATCCCCGTCGCCAGGTAGGCGCTCCGCAGGTCGGCGCGAGCCAGCGTGTCGAACGACGTGTCGACCCGGACCAGGCGCTCCAGGGTGCCGATCCAGTCATCGGTCCGGCCCCGGTCGCGGTAGTGCCCGGCGGCGTAGTGCAGCCAGTAGCGCTCGGAGTGCTCGCGCCAGTCCTCGCCGTCGATGCGGTGCGCCACGATCCAGGCATCCTGGGCGGCCGGGCCGGCCATGAACACCTCGGCCGGGATGCGGAAGCCCGCGACGCTGCGCCACTGGGGCTGGTGCCATGGGCTGGCCTCCGGTGCGGGCACCGCGCGCCTGGCGCGGCGCGCCGCCCGGGCCGGCCGCTCGCCATCCTCCAGGGGCCAGGCCAGGGTGGCGGCCGTCCCGCGCTCCAGGGCGCGATCGTAGTGCAGCCGGCGGACCGGGTCGCGCAGCTCGCTCCAGGCGCGGTTCAGGATGGAGGTCCGTCGCGTCGCCATGCTGCCCGCGGTGCGGTCTGGGTGGTGGCGCAGGACCGCCTCGCGGAATGCCAGGCGCAGCTGGGCAGACGACGCGGAGGGCTCCGCGCCGAGCACTTCATAGAAGTCCCGCTCCTCGGTGTGGGTCGCGTCGAGCGTCGGTCCGCCGGCCATCCGGTCAGGATACGATGGCCGCGCGCCGCCCACCGCCGCCCGGACGCCATTCGCTATGCTGCCGAGGATCATGGTCGCCACCCCCCGCCCGGGCGGACCACGCGCCGGACACCTCCTCATCATCGGCGGCGCCGAGGACAAGCTGCGACAGCGGCAGATCCTGGCGCGCTTCGCCTCGCTGGCGGGTGGCGCCGACGCGCGGGTGGCGGTGGTCTCGACCGCCTCGTCGCTGGGCGACGAGGCGACCGAGCTGTACCGGTCCCTGTTCCACCAGCTGGGGATCACCGACGTGCGTGGCATCCGCCCCCTCAGCCGCGAGGACGCCAACGACCCGGAGGTGTGCGCCGGCGCAGCCGACGCCACCGGCATCTTCATGACCGGCGGCAACCAGCTGCGGCTGTCGAGCGTGATCGGCGGCACCGCTCTGGGGCGGGCGATCTCCGATCGCCACCGTCACGGCGCCATCGTGGCCGGGACGAGCGCCGGCGCCTCGGCCATCAGCAACCACATGGTTGCCTTCGGGACCAGCGGCACCACGCCGAAGCAGCGGATGACGCAGATGAGCGCCGGCCTGGGGCTGCTGCCCGGGGTGATCATCGACCAGCACTTCGAGCAGCGGAACCGAATCGGGCGGCTGCTGGCGCTGGTGGCCCAGTCGCCGGCCCTGCTGGGCATCGGGATCGACGAGGACACCGCCCTGCTGGTCAGCCCCTCGGGGGTGGGCGAGATCATCGGCAAGGGGTCGGTCACCATCCTCGACCCGGCACGCCTGCAGACCGATGCGTACGAGGTCAAGCGCCACCGGCCGATCATGGTCAGCGGGGTCACCCTTCATTCCCTGCCGTCCGGCTACCGGTTCGACCTGCGTCGGCGGCGGCTGCTGGCGCCGCTCCGCCCGGTGTCGGCCAGCGATCGGGACCTCGCCAAGCTGGCCGCCGCCGGCGACGTGACCCGCCGCCTCATCCGGCGGATCGCCGCCGAGGGCGCGGACGACAAGG
>JBOGSY010000421.1:0-1835 GCA_050691915.1 Candidatus Limnocylindria bacterium
GCTCCAACACCAGCTACATCGAGAGCGCGGCCGGCGTCGCGGAGGGGGGCCGAACCGGACTCGCCGCGGTCGTGGTGGGTGTCCTGTTCCTGGTCATGGTCGTCCTCTCGCCCCTGGTCGAGCTGGTGCCCTTCGCGGCCACCGCGCCGGTCCTGATCGTGGTCGGCTACCTGATGGCCACCCTGATCAAGGACATCGACTTCACCGACGTGGAGGAGGGCTTCCCGGCGCTGTTCGGCGTGATTCTCATGCCGCTGACCTTCAGCATCACGGTCGGCATCGGCGCCGCCTTCATCGCCCACGTCGTCATCAAGACCGTGGTCGGCAAGGCCGGACAGGTTCATCTGCTGATGTGGCTGGTGGCCGTGGCCTTCGCCGTGTACTTCGCCCAGAGCTGGCTCAACACCATCATCTAGGCGGTTCAAGGACCGATGGCGCCCGGCGGGACCACCCCGCCGGGCGCTACGCTTTCCAGACCGATGTCCAACCCGCCGCCAGGCTCCCGCCTGCGTGTCAGCGACTTCGACTACCGACTGCCGGCCCGCGCCATCGCGCAGGTGCCCGCCGAGCCGCGTGATGCCGCCCGCCTGCTGGTGCTGGACCGATCCGCCTCCGCACCCGGGCGGCCGGCGCTCCGTCATCGCGTCTTCCGCGAGCTGGGGGCGGAGCTGCGCCCGGGCGACCTGCTGGTCGTGAACGAGTCGCGGGTCATCCCGGCTCGCCTCCCGGCACGGCGCGCCACGGGCGGCGAGGCGGAGGTCCTCGCCCTGCGCCCCCTGCCCGACGGCTCGGGCCGCTGGGAGGCCCTGGTCCGCCCGTCGCGGCGGATCGACCCGGGCGACCGGCTGGAGCTTCGCTCCGGCGACCGGGTCGAGGTGGGGGAGCGGCTGGGTGACGGGACGCGGGTGGTGCGCTTCTTCCGTGACCCCCTGGCGGTCCTGGACGCCGCCGGGGAGATGCCGTTGCCCCCGTACATCACGGACCGCTCGGCACCTCCGGACGCCTACCAGACGGTGTACGCCCGTCCGCCCGGGTCGGCCGCCGCCCCGACTGCCGGCCTGCACTTCACCCCGGAGCTGCTGGACACTCTGCAGGATCAGGGCGTCCGGCGCGCCGCGCTGACTTTGCACGTGGGGCTCGATACCTTCCGCCCGCTGGAGGGCGAGTTCATCGACGAGCACCGCATCCACCGCGAGTGGTACGAGGTGCCGCTCGCCACCCGACGGGCGATCGCCGGGGCCCGCCGCGCGGGCGGACGGGTGGTGGCGGTGGGCACGACCGCCGCCCGCGTGCTGGAGACGACCGCCGGCGGGGGCACGGCCCGCGGCTGGAGCGACCTCTACATCACCCCGCCCCACACCTTTGCGGGCGTGGACGCGCTCATCACCAACTTCCACCTGCCGCGCAGCTCGCTGCTGCTGATGGTGACCGCCTTCGTTCAGGACGGCATGCCGGGAGCCGCCCCGTTCCAGGCGCGCGACACGCTGTTGGCGGCGTACCGAGAGGCGCTGGCCGCCGCCTACCGCTTCTTCAGCTTCGGCGACGCGATGCTGATCGTGTGAATCCGCTGGCGGGCGTCAGCCGCCTGGCGGACGCAGGCCGGGGCGGCTCTCGACGTCCAGGCCGGGATCGTCGTCCAGGCCGGGATCGTCGTCCAGGCTGGGCTCGGTGCGGATCGGCGGCCGGGTGACCGGGCGACCCGCCGGAACGACGGCGGGCGGGGCCGCGACCCGCCCCAGCGAGATCGGCTCGTCCGTGGTCGCCGCCGGCTGGCCGGCCGGCTCCGCCATCACCGAGCAGGCCGCCGCGAACTCGGCCAGGGCGCGGCCCAGCTC
>JBOGSY010000422.1:0-1834 GCA_050691915.1 Candidatus Limnocylindria bacterium
CTGCTCCAGCGACGCCAGCTCCTCGCCGCGGATCTCGGCCGCCCCCTCCGGATCCGGGATCGCCCGGTCCAGCGACCAGCCGACCCCCACCCCGGCGCCCACGGCGCCGCCGACGCCTCGCTACACCAACCCCCCGGACGAGGAGCTCACCGCCCTCATCCCCGCGGAGGTGGCCGGCCATGCCGTCAGCATCCCGCCGCCCACCGACTTCGCCTACACCCCCGGCGACTTCGGCGAGGCCTACGGCCAGCTGGGGCTGCGGTTCACGGCGCTGCAGGTGGCCTTCGTGCCCACCCCGCGCCTGTCGCTCTACGCGGCGCGGGTCGACGGACCGCCGGTGGAGACCAGCGAGCTGGAGCCCCACCTGGAGACGGCCGGGCGCTACGTGGGCATCGCCGGCCTGGTCCGCGAGCCGTGGGAGCTGGTCACCATCGGCGACCGGGTGGCCTGGGTGCGACCCGAGGACGACGCCACCGCGGCCGGGACCATGATCTACACCTGGGCGGCCGGCGAGTACGTCTTCCTGCTGATCGGCGTGGATGACACCCTCAACCGTGCCCTCTTCGCCGCCCTGCCGGGCGAGGCGGCCCCCACCCCCAGCCCGCGACCCAGCCGCTCGCCGGCGCCCTCCGGCAGCGCCACGCCCAGCAGCGGCGCCAGCGACGATCCCGGCTAGGGACGCCCCGGCTCCCGGCTCCCGGCTACCATCCAATCCGATGCTCAGCACCATCGCCTACGCGGTCTCGATCGGCGGCACTGGCCTGGCCCTGGCCCTGCGCCTGCTGGGAGCCGATCCGACCCTGACCTTCGCCGTCAGCGCGGTGGCGATCCTGGGGCTGGCCTATACCCTGGGCCACGCCACCGAGCAGCTGGGCGCGGCGGCCGGCCCGCGGATCGGCGGGATCATGAACGCCACGGTCGGCAACGTGGGCGAGATCATCATCGCCGCCTTCCTGGTGCTCGACGGCAAGATCGCCATCGTCCACGCCTCCATCACCGGCTCGATCGTGGGCAACCTGCTGCTGGTCCTGGGCGCGTCCCTCCTGTTCGGCGGCATCCGCAACGGAATCCAGCGCTACGACGCCCAGTTGACCGGCATGAACGCCGCCTCGCTGATCCTGGCCACCATCGGCCTGATCGTGCCCGCCACCTTCGCCTTCCTGGTCGGCGGCGGCGAGCTGAGCGCGCCGGGCGACCCCGAGTTCATTCGGATCGAGGCCCTGACCGTGGGAGTGGCGGTGCTGCTGCTGCTGACCTACGCAGCCCAGACCTGGTTCTTCCTGCGCGCGCCGGAGACGCCGGCCACCCAGCACGGGCAGGAGGAGCCGCCGGCCTGGAGCTGGCGGCTGTCGCTGGCAGTGCTGCTCGCGTCCGCCGCCGCGCTCACGGTGTGCAGCGAGATCCTGGTCCACACCCTGGAGCCGGCGGTGGCGGCGCTGGGGATCAGCGAGTTCTTCATCGGCATCATCCTGATCCCGCTGATCGGCAACCTGGCCGAGCACGTGGTCGGGATCACCCTGGCCTGGAAGAACAAGATGGACTTCAGCCTGATCACCTCGATCGGCAGCGCCACCCAGATCGCCCTCTTCGCGGCGCCGGTGCTGGTCCTGTTCGGCCTGCTGGTCGGCAACCCGGTGACCCTGGTCTTCAGCCCGCTGGAGGTGGTCGCCGTGGCGGCCGGCGTCTTCATCGCCGCCTACATCGCCCTGGACGGCCGCTCGAACTGGGTGGAGGGGCTCCAGCTGGTCAGCGTCTACCTGATCCTGGCCATCGCCTTCTTCTTCCTGACGCCGTAGGCGATTGCCAGGGGCCACTGCGTTCGGAAGGCTACGGG
>JBOGSY010000423.1:0-1832 GCA_050691915.1 Candidatus Limnocylindria bacterium
CCTGCCCTCAGCCGCTCACCAGCTGGGCGACCTGGAGGGTCACCATCCGACCCAGCAGCGACTCGGAGTCGACGGTGTCCGGGTCCGAGATCGCCAGCTCGCCTCTCACCGCACGGAGGCGGTGCCGGCGCCCTGGGTCAGGGTCTCGGAGGTGACGCCCAGGGCCATGGCCGGCCGCGTCGCGCACGGTGACCGTGTACTCGAACGGGCCGGTGAGGCCCAGCACCGCCCCCGACGGGGCGGGTCGTGCCCCGCTGTCGCCGAATTGACAGGCCAGCGCGCGAGCCGCATCGTCGGCCGATGGGCGACCTCCCGATCGATGGCTTCCTGCGATCCGAGGGCTTCGTCGCCACGCCCTCCCTGCACGCCGCCCGCGCGACGCTGGAGGGGGCGGGCCTGACGCGCCCCGGCAAGGAGCGGATGAGCACCGAGAAGCTGGCTCGCGCCCGGGCCGCCCTGGCGGCAGCCCTCGTCCTGCATTGCGGCGACCCGACCTGCGCGGCGGCGGTGGCCGGCGACCGGCGACGGGCGGTGGAGGTCGAGCGGGCGCGATGCTCCGTGTGCGCCGGCTCCAACAACACGCGGGCGCTGCGCGCCATGGCCGCCGCCTGCGCCGTCGCCGGCGTGCGACGCCTGCTGGTCGTGGGCGGACGGCGCCCGATGTACGTCGAGATGGAGGCCACCCTGGCGGGCAGCGGGCTGGAGCTTCGCTTCGTGGACGGCACCGGCAACCTGCCCAACGGCGCCGACGCATTGCGCGACTGCGCCTGGGCCGACCTGCTCATCATCTGGGCCCCCACCCCGCTGCCGCACAAGGTCAGCGGCCTCTACCGCCCGGAGACGTGCGTCACGCCGCGACGGGTGACGGTCCACCGCCGCGGGATCGAGGCGCTGGCCACCGAGGTGGTGGGCCACCTGGCCCGCTAGCCTCCAGGTCACCATCAGGACGTCCCGAAGTCATCGCCGCTGGAGGATCGTCAGCCGGTCCCCAGCAGCACGTGGCGCCCCGACCGGCGTCGCAGCCTGGCCAGCACCGGACCTACGATCCGCACGCCGCACACGCCGCATCGGGTCCAACGCCCGTCGCGCACCAGGCGCACGGCGTGCTCGTCGACCAGGACCCGCAGCGGCGGGCGGCGCCGCGCCCGTTCCCGCAGCTGGGCTCGCCGTTCGGCTACCAGCCCGGCGGCACCGGGGATGCCCAGCGCGGCTGCATGCCGCAGCGAGCTCGGATAGCGGGCGCCCTCCCCGGCCAACGCGGCGGCGACGGGAACGCCATGCTCCGCGTAGAGGGTGAACGCCGTCCGGTAGAAATCGCGGCCGTGGTGCGCCGTCCGCCGTCGCCGGCGAGTGGATGCCGGGGCCAGCCAGTGGGCCAGCTCGTGCAGCAGCGTCAGACGCTGGTCGGCGGGGTCCGTCCCGGCGACCAGCGTGATCGACCCGCTCGCCTGCCGGGTGACGCCGGACGAGGTCGGGCGGTCGCGCTCCCGCCAGCCGAGGCGTGGCAGGGGCGCATCGGTCCGGGCGCAGACGGCCAGCACCAGCGTCCGTGCCCAGGCCGGCGGCTCAGGCATCCGCCTTCCCGCGGCGCTCGCGCAGCAGGCGACCGACCTCCACGATCCAGGCGTCCAGGGCCGCGTCGGCGTACGACTCGTCGTCGTAGGTGAAGCCGACCATCGCTTCGCCGTGGCCCGCGACGTACTCGGCCGGTGTCATCTCGCGGTACGGGAACCCGCGACGGGCCAGCGCCTCGCGCCCGGGGTTGGCCCGCGGGCGCAGGCCCGCCTCCGGCCGCCGGGCGTCGTGCCGCTGCCGCCAGCGCGCGGTCAGGT
>JBOGSY010000424.1:0-1828 GCA_050691915.1 Candidatus Limnocylindria bacterium
GCCCAGGTGGCAGCCGACGCGGAGGCAGAGCTGGCCGAGGCGACCGGCCGCGCAGTGCACCTGCCGATCCAGCCGTTCGGCCTTGAGGAGATCAGCTTCGAGGCGAGCCCCGGCCAGCTGGTGGCGCTGGTCGGTCCGTCCGGCTCGGGCAAGACGACGACCACCTACCTGATCCCGCGCCTGTACGACGTGGACGCCGGCGCGGTGGAGATTGATGGACGCGACGTGCGTGGCCTCACCCTCGAGTCGTTGGGCAGGATCATCGGCGTCGTCACCCAGGAGACGTACCTGTTCCACGCATCGGTCCTGGACAACCTGCGCTACGCCAGGCCGGAGGCGACCATGGACGAGGTCGAGGGCGCGGCCCGGGCGGCGGCCATCCACGACCGCGTCATGGAGCTGCCGGAGGGGTACGACACGATCGTCGGCGAGCGCGGCTACAAGCTTTCCGGTGGCGAGAAGCAGCGGGTGGCCATCGCCCGGGTGCTCCTCAAGGACCCGCGAATCCTGATCCTGGACGAGGCCACCTCGGCGCTCGACACGGTCAGCGAGCGGCTCATCCAGGCGGCCCTCAACCGGCTGATGGAGGGGCGCACCACCATCGCCATCGCCCACCGGCTGTCGACCATCCTGCGCGCCGACCTGATCCTGGTCTTCGACCGCGGCCGGATGGTGGAGCGCGGGACCCACGACCAGCTGCTCCGCCACGAAGGCCTCTACGCCCGCCTCTATGCCCAGCAGTTCGCGCCCCAGCCGGTGGCCGGGTAGGCGGGCGTCGGCCCGGCATGCGACACTCGACCGCGTGACCGAGTGCGCCTGCGACTACGGCAGCTACGCCTCCGAGACGGACTGGCCGGCGGACGTGTCGGCGCTGCTCTACCGCCGCCTGCTGGAGGTGGGGCTGGGCGGCCGGAGCGTGCTGGAGGTGGGCTGTGGCCATGGCCGCCTGCTGGTCGGGGCGCTGCTGGCCGGCGCCGCGACGGCCACCGGCGTGGAGCTGGACCGCGAGGCGCTGGACGGAGCCCGCGCGCGCGCGGCGGACTTCGGTCTGGAGGGCCGGATCGCCTTCCTGGAGGGCGACGGGGCCGACCTGCCGCTGGAGCCGCACGACGTCGTGGTCCTGGACCGGGTGATCTGCTGCGACCAGGCGCCCGGCGAGCTGGTGGGCCGCACCGTGGTGGCCGCCGGCGGCGTGTACGCCATCACCGTGCCGGAGTCGCGCGGCATGCGTGGCGCGTGGAACCGCGTCGCCTACGCGGCCCTGCGCGCCTGGGATCGGATCACCGGATCTCCGGATCGGGCCTGGGTCCACGACGTGCGCCGGATGGAGGCCCGGCTCACGGCGGCCGGGTTCCGCCTGACGACCGCCGAGCACCTCGGGAAGTGGTTCGTGGGCATCTATCGCCGCCCGCTGCCGGGCTCCCGGCATGACTGACGCCCACCGCCCGGCGCATGCCAACCGCCTGGCGCGGGAGACGAGCCCGTACCTGCTCCAGCACGCCCACAACCCGGTCGACTGGTACCCGTGGGGCCCGGAGGCGCTCGAGCGGGCCCGCGCCGAAGACCGCCCGATCTTCCTTTCGATCGGGTACTCCGCCTGTCACTGGTGCCACGTGATGGAGCGCGAGTCCTTCGAGGACCCGACCATCGCCGGCCAGCTGAACCGCGATTTCGTCGCGATCAAGGTCGACCGCGAGGAGCGGCCGGACCTGGACGACGTGTACATGGCCGCGGTGCAGGCCATGACCGGCGGCGGCGGCTGGCCCATGAGCGTCTTCCTGACGCCGGACCTCGAGCCGTTCTACGGTGGAACCTACTTCCCGCCAGA
>JBOGSY010000425.1:0-1827 GCA_050691915.1 Candidatus Limnocylindria bacterium
GCGCTGGCGCTGGCCGGCGGCGCCGATGGCGCGGCGCTGCTGGCCAGGGGCGTGGGGGTGGGCGATCCACCGACCGCGCCGTCGGGCGAGGTGAAGATGAGCGCCAGCAGCACGATCACCATCCCGGCCAGGGCCAGGATGATCCCGATCAGCCACGGGACCGCCTGCTCCGCGGTGGTAGGGCGGCGGCGGTCGCCGTGCAGCCGCGGGCTCCAGACATCGGGGGATCCGTCGAAGGCGGTGGTGGGTTCGGCGGCCTCGGTCGGCGGGGCGGGGGCCGGCTCCTCCGAGGGGGGCTCCGGCTCGGACGGCGGCTGCGGCTCGGGGGTAGGCTGCCCGTCGTCTGGCTCGGAGGTGGGCTCAGCGGGCTCAGATGCCAGCTCGGGCGGCCGGGCCGCGTCCTCGAAGGGCTCGAACGGCGGCTGCGGCTCGGGGTCCCAGGCAGCCGGGCTGGCGGGAGGCTCGTCCCAGCCGACATCGGGCACCGGCGGAGGCGAGAGGTCGTCGGTCTGGCCGGACTCCGCGGCCGGCTCGGGTGGTTGCTCGTCGGCCCTCCGATCGAGGTCTCGCTCGGGCCAGCTTGGACCGTCCTCCGGCCGGGGGGGATCGCTCACGCTTCCTCCCCGCGGGCTGCGCGGCTCACCGCCGCATCATAGCGGAGGCTCACCACCACGATCCCGATCACCACCAGCCCGGTCCCCACCGCCAGCCAGAGGTCCAGGATCTCCTGAAGGAAGACGACGCCAAGCGCCACGCCCACGACCGGGAAGACGTAGGTGACCATCGACGCCAGGGTGGCGCCCAGCTCGGCGATCAGGAAGAAGTAGAGCAGGTAGGCGACGAACGCGCCCATGATTCCCAGCCACAGCATGCTGACGATGGTGTCCGGCTGGGTCGGCAGCTGGAAGCCGTCGGCCGCCAGGGCCAGCGGCCAGGAGAAGAGCGCGCCGAAGACCAGCGTCCCGGCCGAGACCACGTAACGATGCTGGGTCTGCAGGCTGTGGCGCGCGTACGAGGCGGCCACCGCGTAGCTCACCGCCGCCAGCGCCACCGCGCCGGCCCCCAGCAGCGCGCGCGGATCGTCGCGCAGCTCCAGCTCGCGGGTCGCCAGCAGGGCGGCGCCGACGAAGCCCAGGATCACGCCGCTGACCCGCAGCAGGGTCACGGCCTCCACCCGCAGCAGCAGGCCGGCGATCAGCAGGCTGAAGATGGGCGTCAGCGCGTTGAGCACCGCGGCGGTGGCCGAGTCCACGATGATCTCGCCCCAGCTGATCAGGATGTACGGGACCGCCGCGTTGAGCAGCCCCATCACCGCCAGCGGCCCGAGCTCGCGGCCGGTTCGCGGGAAGGGCATGCCCACGATCCGCATGAAAAGGCCCATCACCAGAGCGCCGATCGTGATCCGCTCGGCGGCCAGGGTGGCCGCCGGCAGCTCGTCCACCGCGATCTTGATCCAGAGGAAGCTCGAGCCCCAGATCAGCCCAAGGCCGATGAAGGCGGCGGGCACGATGAAGCGGCTCGGCAGCTGTCCCATGGCCGCGAATCCTATCCGTCCGGCGCGGACGGCGTGCCCTCAGTCTCCCGCGCGAGCGTGAGCGTTGATCACCACTTCTCGTCGTGCACGACCTCGTCGAGCGGCAGGCGGCCGCCGGCGCGGTTCGGCACCGTGAGCTTGGCAGGATCGGCTGGATAGCCGAACGAGAGGAGGAAGTCGCAGCGCCGATCTTCGGGCAGGCCCAGCAGCTGCGCGGCCAGCGCGTGGTCGTAGACCGTCGCCGGGACGCTGCCGACGCCGAGATCCCACGCCGCCAGCACCATGTTCTGCGC
>JBOGSY010000426.1:0-1818 GCA_050691915.1 Candidatus Limnocylindria bacterium
CTCCGGACGCCACCAGGCGCCAGACCTCATCCTGCTCCGCCTCGCTGAACCGCTGATACCGATGTCGACGTCGCACTCATCTGCCTCCCGATCGACCAGCCCCCGTGGACTGCTGTACCGGCAGATGGTGCATTCACTGCTTGAGGCCACTGCCACCTGGTGGCGAAATTGCACAGATCCGCCATCCCCTCGATCCGCCATCACTACCGATGCTCCTGATCCGCCTGCCGGAGCCGTCCAAATTCGTCACCGGCTCGGTCGCGCCGGTCGGGTCGCATCGGTCCAGATGCATCGGTCCGGATTCGTCACCGGCTGGTGCTATCGGCCAGGATGTTTGGGCCGGAGCCGGCCCGGGCGGCGTTTCCTGGTCGAAACCGGTCACCAGCTGGTGATTCCGGGAAGAAGCGGGCGGCAGCGTCCACATCGTGGCCGATACCGCCACCTGGTGGCGAAATTGCACCGATCCGCCGGCCACGAAGGCTCCGTGCCCACCCTGGCTACCGATCCGCCAGGCCCCACAGGTCGCCCAGGGTGAAGCCCTCCGGGAATGGGTCGTCCTCGTCCACGCTGAGCTCCCCGCGACCGGTGATCCAGGCCGAGCCGGTCAGCTGCGGGACGACGGCCGGCAGCCCGCCCACGGTGGTGGCGGAGAGCAGGCGCCCGGTCCAGGTGGTGCCCAGGATTCCCTCGTGCACGAAGTCCTCGCCCAGGCCGAGCGCGCCGCGGGCATGCAGCACGGCCATCCGGGCGCAGGTGCCGGTGCCGCACGGGGACCGGTCCAGGACGCCGGTGAACGACGCCGGCCGCGACCAGTCGAGCGTGCCGGACGAAACGACCACGGTGTTGCGGCCGTGGGCGCCCGGCAGGGTCGGCGGCCCGGTCAGCGAGATGATGCTGATCCCGGCCAGCTCCGGGCGCTCGGGATGGACCGCCGGGATCTGCTCGCGCGCCGCCGCCTTCACCGTCTCGCCCACCCGGACCAGGTCGCGGCCCTCGTCGGGGGTGAGGCGGAAGCCGAGGGCGGACGCGTCGGTCAGGGCGTAGAACATGCCGCCCCAGGCCACGTCGACCATCACCGTGCCGAGCCCGGGGACCTCGACCGCGGCGTCCAGGCGCAGCACGAAGGCGGGGACGTTCTCGAAGGTGATGGAGCGAGCGCGGCCGTCGCGCACCTCGGCCCGCACCCTGATGAGCCCGGCCGGCGCCTCCAGCACCAGCTCGGTCACCGGCTCCGTGACCGGCACCATCCCTTCCGCGATCAGGACGGTGGCGGTGCAGATCGTGTTGGAGCCGGACATGGCGGGGTACTCCGCCTGCTCCATGATCACGAAGCCGGCATGGGCGTCGGGGAGCGTGGGCGGCAGCACCACGTTGGCACACATGGCCGGGTAGCCCCGCGGCTCGCGCAGGACCAGCCGCCGCAGGCCGTCGCCGCTGCGCCACAGGTGGTCGCGCTTCTCGAGCATGGTCGCGCCGGGCACCTCGTGGACGCCCCCGACCACCACGCGCCCCGGCTCGCCGCCGGCGTGCGCATCGACCACCCGGATGGACCGATCCAGCCGCATGCGGGGCATGGTGCCACCCGCGCGGGACGGCCGCGCGTGCCACCCGCGTGGGACGGCCGCGCAGGACGGCCGCGCGACCCTCCCGGACCGATGGATCCCGGATCGGCGGTACGATTCGGGTTCATGCCGCTCCGAACCCGATCCACGGCCGCCGAGCTCCTCGATGGGGACGAGCTGGAGCCGCGCGAGCTGCGCATCAACCTGCGCGAGATGGCCATGCTCAACCGGCTGCCCGGTGGCGTGGGCGCCAGCG
>JBOGSY010000427.1:0-1814 GCA_050691915.1 Candidatus Limnocylindria bacterium
CTGGTGGCCACCCGCGACGGCAGCGGCGGCGGCGGCGGTCGGCTGGCGCCGCCGGTCCTGGTGGAGCGCAGCCACTTCGCGGTGGTCGAGTCGCCCGGCGGGGACATCGGTCTGCGCCAGGTCCTCAACGACCACCCCGAGTGGGTCCTGGCAGTGGAGGTGGAGAAGGAGCTGCCGGACGTGGACACCGCGGCCGACCTCGAGACCCTGCGCGACGGGTAGGCGGGTAGAATCGGTCACATGTTCGATTCGGCCAGGATCGCATGACGATCGAGCGCGTGACCAGCGCCGAGGTGGGGGAGGACGAACTCGCCCTGGAGTCGACCGTCCGGCCCCGGCGGCTGGACGAGTTCGCCGGCCAGGAGCGGGTCAAGGAGAACCTGGCGATCCTGATCGACGCAGCGCGCAAGCGCAGCGAGCCGGTGGACCACATCCTGCTTTACGGGCCGCCGGGGCTGGGCAAGACGACGCTGGCCAACATCGTGGCGGCGGAGCTGGGTGCCCAGATCCGCACGACCTCCGGTCCGGCCATCGAGCGGGCCGGCGACCTGGCGGCGGTGCTCACCGCGCTGGGCAAGGGGGACGTCCTGTTCATCGACGAGATCCACCGGCTGAGCCACGCGGTGGAGGAGATCCTGTACCCGGCCATGGAGGACTTCGCCCTGGACGTGGTGCTTGGCAAGGGGCCGGGCGCCCGCACGGTGCGGCTCCAGATCGAGCACGTGACGGTGATCGGCGCCACCACCCGGGTGGGGAGCATCACCGGTCCGCTGCGTGACCGGTTCGGGGCCACCTACCGGCTGGACTACTACTCGCAGGCCGACCTGGAGCACATCGTGCGCCGCTCGGCCGGCATCCTGGAGGTGGCGCTCGACGACGAGGCGGCGCCCATCGTGGCCCGCCGCTCGCGCGGCACGCCGCGGATCGTCAACCGCCTGCTCAAACGGGTGCGCGACTTCGCCCAGGTGCGGGGCGGCGGCGATGGTCGGGTCACCGCCGCGCTGGCCGACGACGCCCTGGACCTGCTGGAGATCGACGACCGCGGCCTGGACGCCATGGACCGCCAGCTGCTGCAGGCCATGGCCGACCACCACGCCGGCGGCCCGGTGGGCCTGGCAACCATGGCGGCCACGGTGAGCGAGCCGGTGGAGACGATCGAAGACGTGGTGGAGCCCTACCTGATGCAGATCGGGCTGCTGGCCCGCACCCCGCGCGGTCGCCAGCTGACCGAGTCCGGCTGGCGGCACCTGGGCCTCACGCCGCCGGCCGGCGCCTCGGTCACGGCCGCTCAGCCCGGGCTGTTCGACGCGTAGAGGCGGTCCGCTGCGCGCAGAAACTCCTCGCGCCGGCAGTGCGCGGAGTAGCATCCGGCTCGGCCGCGTCCCCCTTCCCTGATTGACGCGGGGACGGGCTCGGAGGATGGAGGGTTCTGCGATCGTGGAGGGCTTCTTCCGACTACGCGAACGGGGGACGACCGTCGGCACCGAGGTCAAGGCCGGCGTAACCACGTTCATGGTCATGGTCTACATCGTGGCCGTGAACCCATTGATCCTGAGCAATGCCGGGATCGACATCGGTGCCGCCGCAGCAGCCACCGCCCTGGTGGCCGGCGTCATGACCATTCTGATGGGGCTCGTCTCCAACTACCCGATCGCCATCGCCGCCGGGCTGGGGCTCAATGGCGTGGTCGCCTTCGGGCTGGTCATCGGGGCCGGGCTGACACCGGCCGGGGCGATGGGGGTGGTGGTCCTGGAGGGCATCGTCGTCACGGTGCTGGTGGTGGTGGGGCTGCGCGAGGCGGTGATGAACGCCGT
>JBOGSY010000428.1:0-1794 GCA_050691915.1 Candidatus Limnocylindria bacterium
GCGACGAGGAGGCCAGCGAGTGACCGCCCGCGTCCCCAAGGCTCCGGCGACCGGGGCGCCGGCGGCCAGGCGGTCGGTCGCCAAGGCGAAGGCCCTGAGGGGCGCGCGGGCGAAGGCCAGGCCGGCGCCGGAGCTGCGCATCGTGGAGACCCGGGTCTACCGCGGCCCGAACTACTGGAGCTACGAGCCGGCGATCAAGCTGGTGGTGGACCTGGGGGTGCTGGAGGCCTTCCCGTCCAATACGCTGCGCGGCTTCGTGGACGGCCTGCTGGACCTGGTGCCGGAGGTCGGTCGGCACAGCTGCGGCACCGGCAAGGCCGGCGGGTTCGAGCTGCGGCTGCGCGAGGGAACCTGGCTGGGTCACGTGGCCGAGCACGTCGCGCTCCAGCTCCAGCGCGACGCCGGGACGGAGGTCGGGCGCGGCAAGACCCGGAGCACCGGGGAGCCCGGCCGCTATCACGTCGTCTACTCCTTCGGCGAGGAGAGCGTGGGGCTGGCGGCCGGACGCCTGGCCGTGCGGCTGGTGAACCACCTGGTCGAGGTCGACCCCGAGTTCGACTTCCGGGTCGAGTTCGAGAAGCTGGTCCTGCTGGCGGAGCGCGCCGCCTTCGGGCCCTCCACCCAGGCCCTGCTGGACGAGGCGGCGCTGCGCGACGTCCCGTCCATCCGCCTCAACGAGCAATCGCTCGTCCAGCTTGGGCACGGGGTCCACCAGAAGCGGATCCGGGCCACCATGACCAGCCAGACGAGCTCGCTCGGGGTCGACATCGCCTCGGACAAGAAGCTCACCAACAAGCTCCTGGCGGCCACGGGGGTCCCGGTCCCCCGCGCGGAGGTGGTCGGCAGTGAGGACGAGGCCGTCTCGGCGGCGACCGCCATCGGCTTCCCGGTGGCGATCAAGCCGCTCGACGGCAACCACGGGCGCGGCGTGATGCTCAACCTGTCGGACGAGCCCGGCGTGCGGACCGGCTACGCCGTCGCCCGCGGCGAGTCGCGGCGCGGAGGCGTGGTGGTCGAGACGTTCCTGACCGGCAACGACTACCGCTGCCTGGTGATCGGCGGCGTCCTGCGCGCCGTCGCCCAGCGGGTGCCGGCCCACGTCGTCGGCGACGACGAGCACAGCCTGGCCGAGCTGGTGGAGCTGACCAACGCCGACCCGCGGCGCGGCATCGGTCACGAGAAGGTGCTGACCCGCATCAAGCTGGACGACGAGTCGCTGACCTATGCCCGTGAGCAGGGCTTCGAGCTGAGCGATGTCCCCCCGCGCGGCGTCCGGGTCTTCCTCAAGCGCACCGGCAACATGAGCACCGGCGGGATCAGCATCGACCGCACCGAAGAGATCCACCCCGACAACGCAGAGATCGCCGAGCTGGCGGCGCGGATGGTGGGCCTTGACATCGCCGGCATCGACTTCATCTGCCCGGACATCAGCGTGCCGGTCCGCGAGACGGGGGGCGGGATCGTGGAGGTCAACGCCGCACCCGGCTTCCGGATGCACACCAACCCGACCGAGGGGGAGGCGCAGTACGTCGCCAAGCCGGTGATCGACATGCTCTTCCCGCCCGGATCGCCATCCCGCATCCCGATCGTGGCGGTCACCGGCAGCAACGGCAAGACGACCACCGCCCGGATGATCGCCCACGTCATGAAGGGGATGGGCCGCAAGGTGGGCATGACCTCGACCGACGGCATCTTCGTCGATGGGCGGGTGGTGCGCCGCGGCGACATGAGCGGCCCCAAGTCGGCATCCACCGTGCTCCAGAACCCAACGGTAGACTTCGCCGTCTTCGAGGT
>JBOGSY010000429.1:0-1791 GCA_050691915.1 Candidatus Limnocylindria bacterium
GCGGTGGCCAGCGCTGCGCAAGCCAAGAGAGAGCCACACGCGATCCGTGGGCAGCCGCAAATGAGAGCGACAACCCCAACGACCTCAACCGAGACTCGTCAGAACCCGGCCGTGCGTCAATGAAACAAGTAGTCCCCGATGTCGCTGTCGTGACGCCCTGGCGTGGGTGAAAATCGGGGTGGTTGCCCGCCGACGTCGTAGCTGCTTGGTCTTGGAGACCGTCAAGTAGTCTGCCGCTGGGAGTGTGATCTTCAGGGGCCCTGCATTGTCGCTTCGAGCACGCGAGTCCGCCTCGTTTTCTCCCCGTACCGCTCCTGCGGGCAGCCGCCGTTCTGGTCGCTGCGAGGAGAGGTGGTCGGCGTGGACGACATCGGTGACGAGCTGGAGCTGGTCGAGCGGGTGTGCGCGATCGACATCGGCAAGACGGCGTTGGTGGCGTGTGTGCGGGTGCCGCACGAAACGCTGCCGGGACGTCGCGCCCAGGAGGTCCGGGAACAGGCGACGACCACCGGCTCAGTGTTGGGACTGGCGGACTGGTTGCGCTGCCAGCAGGTTGAGCTGGTGGCCATGGAGGCCACCTCCGATTACTGGAAGCCGGTGTACTACCTGCTGGAGGCCCAGGGATTGCGGTGCTGGCTGCTCAACGCCAAGCACGTCAAGAACGTCCCCGGCCGGCCCAAGACCGACAAGCTGGACGCCGTCTGGCTGGCCAAGGTCGTCGAACGGGGCATGTGCCGGCCCAGCCTGGTGCACCCGAGGCCGATCCGTCAGCTGCGGGATCTGACCCGCTACCGGCGCAGTCTGGTCCGCGAACGCAGCCGGGAGAAGCAACGCCTGGAGAAGGTCCTCGAGGACGCCCAGATCAAGCTCGACACGGTCGTGGCCAGCCTGCACTCGGTGTCCGGGCGGGCCATGCTCGAGGCCATGATCGCCGGCGAGCGGGACCCCCACCTGCTGGCCGGGATGGCGCGCGGGGTGATGCGCCGGAAGATTCCGCAGCTGGAGGAGGCGCTGCGCGGGCACTTCGATGATCACCACGGGTTCATCTGCGCGACCATGCTGCGCCGCATCGACGCCCTCGCCGCGGACATCGCCACCATCGACGCGAAGATCACCGAACTCGTCGACCCCCACCTCGAGGCGATCGAGCGCTTGGACGAGATCCCGGGCGTCGGGGCACGCTCCGCCCAGGAACTGATCGCCGAGATCGGATTGGACATGGCCGCCTTCGCCACCGCCGCGCACCTGGTGTCGTGGGCCAAATTCGCCCCCATCGACGCCCAGTCGGCCGGGCGGCGCAAGACCAGCTCCACCGGCAAGGGCAACCCGTGGCTCGCGGCCACCCTCGGCGAGATCGTGGCCGCCCTGTCCCGAACCGACACCTTCCTCGGGGACCGCTACCGGCGCCTGGCCCGCCGCCGCGGCAAGAAGCGCGCGATCGTCGCCGTCGGCAATTCCATCCTGACCATCGTGTGGCACCTGCTGTCTGACCCCACCGCCCACTTCCATGACCTGGGCTCGGACTACTACGAGTCGAGGATCAACAAGCAGCGCCGGCAGCGCGATCTCGTCCGCCAGCTCGAGCACCTCACCGGCCAACGCGTCACCCTCCAACCCGCCGCCTGACCCTCACCCCGGCGCCACAAGAACCCGGCTCCGCCGGGTGCCTCCGGCCTGCCCCCTTACCGACCGATTTTCGAGTCAGCCGCTGTCGGGACGGCTATTCGCGTCTCAAGAACACCCGATTCCGTCAGTAATAGTGACGTCCCGCAGTGAGTAACAGCTCAGGGC
>JBOGSY010000430.1:0-1785 GCA_050691915.1 Candidatus Limnocylindria bacterium
CTGGCGCTTCGGCCGCTGGCGCTTCGGCCTGACCCTCGCCGTCCGCGTTGATCTCGGCCAGCGGCGTACCGACCTTCACCGTCTCGCCGTCGGGGACCATGATCCGGGTGATGGTGCCGGCCACCTCGGCGGGGACCTCAGCGTTCACCTTGTCGGTCACGACCTCGAACAGGGGGTCGTACTGCGCCACGGTGTCGCCTTCCTTGACCAGCCAGCGCTCGATCGTCCCCTCGGTGACCGACTCGCCCAGCTGGGGCATCTTGATCGTGGTCGGCATCGGTCTTCAGGCTCCCTCAGCTGCTTCGCCGGCGCGCCTGCGCCGCATCATGTTGCCAGATCGGGCGATCCAGGCGGGCGGGTCGCTCCGGGCATCGGTCAGTAGGCCGCTAGGCCGCGAGCCGCGTCCACGATCTTGGCCGGGCTCAGCATGAACCATTCCTCCAGGTCGTGGTGGAAGGGGACCCCGGGCACGTCCGGCCCGGCGAGCCGGGTGACGGGGCCGTCCAGGTGCTCGAAGCCCTGCTCCGCGATGGTGGCGGCCACCTCGGCGCCGAAGCCGCCGAATCGGTTGGCCTCGTGCACCACCAGGGCCTTGCCGGTCTTCTCGACCGAGGCGAGGACCGTGGTGGTGTCGAGTGGTCGAAGGGTGCGAAGGTCCACGACCTCCGCCTCCACCCCGTCCTCGCGCGCCAGCGTCTCGGACGCCTCGAGCGCGCAGGTCCGCATGTAGCCGTAACAGAAGATGGACAGGTGCTTGCCTTCGCGCGCCACCTCCGCCCGGCCGATGGGCACCACGTGGTCGCCGTCCGGCACTTCGGCTTTGAACAGGCGGTAGGTCTTCTTGTGCTCGAAGAACATGACCGGGTCCGGGTCGCGGACCGAGGCCTTCAGCAGGCCCTTGGCATCCGCCGGCGTGCCGGGGGCGACGATCTTGAGGCCGACGGTCGAGGTGAAGTAGGCCTCGTTGGACTGCGAGTGGTACAGGGCGCCGTGGACGCCGCCGCCGTACGGCATGCGGATCACCATCGGCAGGCTGAAGGCGCCGTTGGACCGATAGCGCATCCGGCTGATCTCGGACACGATCTGGTTGAAGGCCGGGTACACGAAGTCGGCGAACTGCATCTCGGCCACCGGTCGCAGGCCGTAGATCGCCGCCCCCGCCGCCGCCCCGGCGATCATCCCCTCGGTCAGCGGCGTGTCGAGCACCCGCTTCTCACCGTACTTGGCGAAAAGGCCGTCGGTGGCGCCGAAGACGCCGCCCTTCCTGCCCACGTCCTCGCCCAGGACCATGACCCGCTCGTCGCGCTCCATCTCCTCGTCCATGGCGGAGCGGATCGCCTCCAGGATGTTCATCTCGGTCATCGTCAGCCCTCCTCCCCGCCGGCGTAGACGTTCAGGTGGGCGGTGGCCACGTCCGGCTCCGGACGGGCCTCCGCGCGCTTGCCCGCCTCGTTGACCTCGGCCTTGGCCTCGGCCCGCAGCGCCGCGTCGCGCTCGTCGTCGAGCAGGCCCCAGTCGCGCAGCTGGCCGGCGAAGCGGGCGATGGGATCCTGCCCCTTGAGCGCCTCAACCTCGGCCGGGTCGCGGTAGCGCCGCTGGTCGTCGTCCGACGAGTGGCTGGTCAGCCGCACGACCCGAGCCTCGATCAGGGTCGGCCCGTCTCCGCGGCGGGCCCGCTCGTGGGCCTCGCGCGCGGCGGCGTAGCAGGCCAGCGGGTCGCTGCCGTCGACCAGCACGCCGGGGAAGCCGTAGCCCTGGGCCCGGACGGCGACCCGGCCGCCGCCG
>JBOGSY010000431.1:0-1785 GCA_050691915.1 Candidatus Limnocylindria bacterium
GGCCGAGCGGTTCAAGCTCGACCTGAACCGGCGGATCCGGAATTTGTCGAGTGGCAACCGCCGCAAGGTATCGGTCCTGAGCGCCTTCCTGACCGATGCCGACCTGCTCATCCTGGACGAGCCGACCGGCGGCCTCGACCCGCTCATGCAGCACGAGTTCCTCCGCCTTGTCCGCGAGCGTCGCGCTGCCGGCACGACCGTCTTCCTGTCATCGCACATCCTCTCCGAAGTCCAGAGCGTGGCCGACCGGATGGCCGTCCTGCGCGCCGGGAAGATCGTGGCGCACGGCACGGTCGCCGAGATCCGGGGCCTGGCCCGGCAGCGGGTGGAGGTCTGGTTCGAGACGGACGCGCCGCGGCACCTCGCCACCCTGCCGGGCATCGCCGAAACCGCGATCGAGGGCCGCCGTTTCAACGCGGTGCTCATCGGCTCCGCGCGACCGTTGATCGACGCGCTTGCCGGTCTGCCGATCAGCTCCATCCTCATCAACGAGCCGGACCTGGAGGAAGCCTTCCTGGGCCTGTACGAGGACGAGCCAGACGACGCCGCCGGCGCCGACGATGGCACAGGCGCCGGCCGATGATCCGGCGTGCTTGGGAGCTGTTCGCGGTGCCGTCGCGGGCGGCCCGTCGCGCAGGCTTGGTGTGGGGGATCAGCCTGGCGATCCTGATCGTCCTGACCGTCGCCTTCTGGCCCTCCTTCCGCGACCAGCCGGAGCTGTCGGACATCGTGGCGGGCATGCCGGAGCCGCTGATCGAGGCCTTCGGGCTGGCCGACTTCAACTCGCCGGAGGGCTTCCTGCGCGGCAACCTGTACGCCGTCCTGGTGCCGCTGCTGCTCGCCGTCGCCGGGGTCCTGCTCATGAACGGCCAGACCGCCTCGGAGGAGGACTCGGGCCGGATGGAGTCGTACCTTGCGCAGCCGGTGACCCGCGGCGGGGTCTTCGTCGGGCGCGCCCTTGGCGTGGGGCTCTGGCTGGTGGTCATTGGCCTTTTCATGCTGGGTGCCCAGCTGGCGTCGAACGCGGCGTTCGACCTCGAGATCGGGACCGATCGAATCATCGCCACGGTCGCGCTGTGCGTGCTGCTCGGGGCCTTCCACGCCGGCCTGGCGATGCTGGTCGCCGGGGCCACCGGCCGGCCCGGGTTGGTGCTCGCCGTCGGCCTGGCGGTCGCCGTGGCCGGGTACGTCGCGATCGCGCTCTTCCCGATCAGCGACGTCCTGGAGCCGTGGCGCCACGCGTCGCCCTGGGACTGGGCGCTGGGCGGCGACCCGCTGGGCAGCCCGACGGAGTGGTGGCGCTACGCCGCCCTGGGCGCGCCGGCTGTCGCCCTCGCCGCCGCGGGGACCTGGGCCTTCGGCCGGCGGGACGTGTCCGCGGCCTGATCTCGCTCGTCCGTGACTTGGCGGGGGTGAAGGGCCTGAGGATCCGCGCCCCCGACTGCGCCCGGGGGTCTTGACTTTCTTCCGCGGCGGCGCACGATCACAGGCACCTCGTCCCCGGCCCAAGCAGCGTGAGAGATTGCCATGAGCTTCATCTCCAGGGGGTTCCAGCGCCGCCAGGCGCCGGTGGCATCCAGCGATCGCGTTCCGCCCGGCCAGTACGTCACCCCCGATTTCCCGGTGCTGTCGGCGGGTCCGACGCCACGCATCGGCCTTGACGAGTGGCGCTTCGAGATCGTCGGGCAGGTCGACGCGCCGCGCGGGTGGAGCTGGGCGGAGCTCACCGCCCTGCCGTCCGAAGAGATCAGGGTCGACATCCACTGCGTCACGAAGTGGTCGAAG
>JBOGSY010000432.1:0-1778 GCA_050691915.1 Candidatus Limnocylindria bacterium
GGTGACGGCGACGATGCCGTTGTCGAGCTTGCCCACGGAGCCCAGGTCCTGCCGCCCGACGTGGGCGGTGTGGGTCCCCGCCTTGCGGTCGCCGGTGTCGTCGATGATCAGCACCCCGGCGGCGTGGGGGGCCGTGGCCGGGTCGCCCAGCAGCAGCTCCAGCCGGCGGGCGTTCACCGCCTGGGCGTCCCAGGTCGACTCGGCGAGGAAGAACTGCAGCCCCTGCACCGCGGGGTGCTGCGCGCCCACCACGGGCTCCGCGCCGGCCAGGGCGGTCAAGGTCTTGTTGCGGTCCCGGGGCAAGAGGAGGCCCTGGAGGTAGGCGCGGAAGCCCCGGCGCTGGGCGAGGGAGGCAAACAGCGGGTCGAAGGCGGCGGCGTAGCCCTCCAAGGGCCCGGGAGCCGGCGGACAGGGTCGGCGACGCGTCATGGCGGCACCTCCGCCCGCTCCCTGCAGGCGCCATGCCGAGGTCAACAAACTACCGTTAGTGCTCCGTTCCTCAACGGAGGCATCAAACCTGCGGGCATCTGACGGACGAGAGGAGGCGCGGATGCCCAAGTTGCTGCACGCCCGTCGGCCAGCGGACGACAGGGAGGAGCGCCAGATCCGCAAGCTGGCGACGAGCCGCCACGCGCCCACAGATTGGACGCGGCGCGCGCAGATGGTCGTGGAGAGCTGGGCGGGGCGGCGCACGACCCGCATCGCCGCGGGACTGGGCTGCCACCCGCAGACGGTGCGCGAGCGGCTGGCGCGGTTTAACGCGGAAGGGCTGGACGGCTTGGGGGACCGGCCGGGCGGGGGACGCAAGCGCCGGCTGACCGAAGACGAGCGCAGCCGGATCATCGCCTTGGTCGCGATGGACCCGCCCGGCAAGCTGGTCCGCCACGCGAGCGGCGAGTTGGCGGCGGCGGACGAGGCCGCGCCGGCGCAGTGGAGCCTGGACGCGTTGGCCGCCGCCGCCCACGAGACGGGGATCCAGGTCGAGCGCAGCCAGGTGCGGCGGATTCTCGTCGCGGAGGGCGTTCGCTGGCGGCAGGTCCGGTCGTGGACGACGAGCGCCGACCCGGAGTTCGCCCCAAAAGGACGCGGATCGTCGGGCTCCACAGCGCCCCACCGGCCGACGCGACGGTCCTCGACGTGGATGAGCTCGGGCCGGTGACGCCCCGGACCTTTCCGCCGGCCCCGGGCTGGTCCCCGGACGGGCACCGAATCAAGGCGCCGCTCGAGTACGGCCGCGGGCCAGAGAAGGTGTGGGTCTACGGCGCGCTGCGCGAGCGCGACGGGCAGGCGATCACCCTCACCACCCGCTCGCGGAATACGGCGGGCTACCGCCAACTGCTCGACGCGATCGTGGCGGCCAACCCCGAGGGCGACCTCTACCTGATCACGGACAACCTCTCCAGCCACAAGAGCCCCCCCATCGTCGACTGGCTCGCCGCCCACCCGCGCGTGCACCAGGTCTTCATCCCCAAAGGCGCCTGCTGGCTCAACCTCCAAGAGGCGTGGTGGCGGCTGTTCCGCAAGGCGGCCCTCGCCGGCCAGACGTTCGCCGACGGCGAGGAGATCGACCAGGCCACCGCCGTCGCCACCAACCAGCTCAACCGGCGCGCCACGCCCTGGATCTGGGGCCGCCCACCCCGCCCAAAGCGCCGCAAACGGCGCTGTTTGGTCTACCGCATTTGAGGAACGGAGCACTAGTACTACAACGAGAGTTCATGCAGCATGAGGCGCCGGCGTTTGGCGTGGGAGGCGGTGGCGCGGGCGTTGCGGCGCTGCGT
>JBOGSY010000433.1:0-1776 GCA_050691915.1 Candidatus Limnocylindria bacterium
AGGTAGGCCAAGCGAGCCCCACCCGCCGGGGCGCCGGCGGCACACGGTGCCGGCGGAGGAGCGCCTGGATCGTGCTCGCCGCGACCGCGTGCCCCAGCTTGCGGAGTTCGCCTCGAATGCGCACATAGCCCCAACTGGGGTTTTCCCGCGCCAGGCGCAGGATCAACGTGCACAAGTCGGGCGTTAGCGAAGGGCGCCCGGGCCCACGGCGCCGGCCGAAGGCGGCCCACGTCTGACGGACCAGGTCGCGGTGCCAGCGGAGCAGTGTCTCGGGGCGGACGGGGAAGCGCCACCACTCGCTGCGGGGCAGGCGGCGACTCAGTGCAGCGAGGAGCAGCCGGTCGCCCAGCCGCCACCGGGTCCGCGTCACCTGCCGGCGGAGGACACGGACCTCGTGGCGAAGCGCGAGCAGTTCGATCGTCTGTGCTCGCGCCGACGGTCTCTGGCTGGTCACGAGGTCGAGCAGCAGGCAGACGATGGTGTACATGAAGGAGAGCAACGCCGGGCAAGCCTACCGGCTCGTGCTCCTGGTCAGCCGTGTTTTCGGACTGCGAAGCTTGGCGAGGGGGCCTGGCTCCGGTTGGCCTGACTCGTTTTCGGACTGGCCTCGTGCCTTGGTGGGGAAGTGTCGACCGGCCGGAGCCACGCTCCGCCCCAGCCCGTCCCGGCGGAGCCGCACGTGACTTGATCAGGAGCTTGGCCACGATCGTCGGAGCTCGTGGTGCCCCATCGCAGTGTTGTCCGTCGGCGGTGCTGGGCCGGGCCCAGTCCTATGAGAGGGACACGAGATGGAGGACACGTGATGGCGCGTCAAAGGCAAGCAGCACGGCAGGAGCCACCGGTGGCGGGGACCGCGGTGCCGGGTGACGCTGGGGGTGGACACGCACGCCGACGTGCACGTCGGCGTCGCGCTCGATGCCCTGGGGCGGCGGCTGGGGGCGTGCACCATCCCGACGACGCCGGCCGGGTACGCGCAGTTGGTGGCGTGGGCGGGCCAGTTCGGCACGGTGGAACAGGTCGGCATCGAGGGGGCCGGTGGCTATGGGGCGGGGCTCGCCCGCTGGCTCCACGCCCGGCACATCCCGATCCGTGAGGTCGAACGGCCCAACCGGCAGACGCGCCGGCGCCGTGGCAAGTCCGACCCCGTCGATGCCGAGGCGGCGGCGCGGGCCGTCCAGGCGGGCACCACCGTGGGCCAGCCGAAGACGGGTGACGGTCCGGTGGAGATGATCCGCGCCCTGCAGGTGGCGCGGCGCTCGGCCATGCGGGCACGCACCCAGGCCGCCAACCAGCTCCATGCATTGGTGGTCACCGCCCCAGACGCCCTGCGCGCTCGGCTACGTCGGCTCTCCCTGGCGCAGCAGGTCGCCACCGCGGCGGCGTTCCGGGTCAGCGCGGGCCCCACGACCCCAACGGAGGCCACGAAGCTGGCGCTGCGCTCCGTTGCCCGAAGGTACCGACAGCTGCGCCTTGAGATTGAGGTGCTGGACGCCCAGGTGGCGTCCCTCGTGGCCCAGGCGGCGCCCGGCCTGCTGGCCGTCAAGGGCGTCGGCACCGACACCGCCGCGACCCTGCTGGCCGCCGCGGGCGATAACCCCGAGCGCCTGCGCAGCGAACCGGCCTTCGCCCATCTGTGCGGGGTCGCGCCCGTCCCCGCCTCCTCCGGCAAGACGAACCGCCACCGCCTGAACCGCGGGGGCAATCGGGATGCCAACCGCGCGCTCCATCTGCTTGCGGTGCGGCGCCTGGCTTGGGATCCGCGGACCCGCGCCGACG
>JBOGSY010000434.1:0-1766 GCA_050691915.1 Candidatus Limnocylindria bacterium
GGCCTCGCCGCACGGAATGGCCGCCATCTCGGCCCGGCTGCGCGCCCCGGACGGCTGCCCGTGGGATCGGAAGCAGACCCACGCCTCGCTCCGCCCGTTCGTGCTGGAGGAGGCCTACGAGACCGTGGACGCCATCGAGCGCGGCACGTCCGCCGACCTGGCCGAAGAGCTGGGCGACCTCTTCCTGCAGGTCATCCTGCACGCTCAGCTGGCGGCCGAGGAGTCGTCCTTCGACCTGACCGACGTCTACCGCACCCTGGGCGCCAAGATCGTGCGCCGCCATCCGCACGTCTTCGGCGAGCTCGAGGTCCGCGACGCGGCCGAGGTGCTGCGCAACTGGGAGTCCATCAAGGCCACCGAGCGGACCGATGCCGGCGCCGAGGCGTCCCCGTTCGCCGGCATCGCCCGCGCCCTGCCGGCGCTCGCGGCCAGCCGCGAGGTCCAGGAGCGCGCCAGCTCGCTGGGATGGGACTGGCCGTCGGTGGACGGGGTCTGGGAGAAGGTGAGCGAGGAGCTGGCCGAGCTGCACCAGGCCGGCGCGCGGACCGGCGACGGCGCGCGCGACGCACGCCTCCACGAGCTGGGAGACGTGCTCTTCGCCACCGTCAACCTGGCCCGCTGGCTGAAGCTGGACCCGGAGGAGGCCCTGCGAGCCGCCAACCGGCGCTGGATCGATCGCTACCAGCGGGTCGAGGCGCTGGCCGCCGCGCGCGGGCAGGCGCTGGCCGACCTGGCGCCGGAGGCCAAGGACGCGCTCTGGAACGAGGTCAAGGCGGGATGAGCCGGATCGCGATGGTGGTCCACGCGGTCTATCCCGGCGACCCCCGGGTCCGGCGCCAGTCCGATGCGCTGATGGAGGCGGGGCATGAGGTCGACCTCGTCTGCCTGCGCGGGCCGGGCGAGGCGTCGGAGGAGCAGCGCGGCGCGCTGCGCATCGTCCGCCTGCCCGTCAACCGCGCCTTCACCGGCTTCGCCGGCCACATGGCCGAGTACCTTGCCTTCGCCGGCCTCGCCGCGATCCGCCTGACGCGCGAGCAGCGGCGCCGTCGCTACGCCCTGGTCCAGGTCGCCACCGTTCCGGACTTCCTCGCCTTCTCCGCCTTCCCGGTCCGGCTGAGCGGCGTGCCGCTGCTGCTGGACCTGCACGAGGACATGCCGGAGTTCTTCCGGGACCGGTTCAGCCACCCGCTGCTGCGCCCGCTGCACCCGCTGGTCAGCGGGTCCGCCCGGGCCGCGGCCGCCTTCGCCACGGAGCTGATCACCGTCCACGAGCCCCTGCGCCAGCTGTCGATCGCGCGCGGGGTGCCCGCCGACAAGATCACGGCGATCATGAACTCGGCCGACACCCGCCTGTTCGACCCGTCGCGCCACCCGCGCCGACCGTTCATGGAGGACGGCCAGCTGCGGCTGGTCCACCACTCCAACCTGCAGCGCATCTACGGCCTGACCGTGGCGATCGAGGCGCTGGCCGTCATCGACCCCGGTGAGCTGCCGCACCGGCTGGACGTGTTCGGCGACGGCCCGTGGCGGCCGCAGGTCGAGGCGGCCATCGCGCGGACCGACACCGCCGAGCGGGTCCACCTCAACGGTCGCGTGCCGATCGACGACCTCCCGGGCCTGCTGGCCGGCTCGGACATCGGGCTGGTGCCGTCGCTGCCGGAGCCCTACCTGCAGTACTCGCTCTCGACCAAGCTGCTCGAGTACGCCGCCATGGGGCTGCCCGTCATCGCCAGCGACCTTGCCACCTTTCGGGCCCACTTCTCCGG
>JBOGSY010000435.1:0-1764 GCA_050691915.1 Candidatus Limnocylindria bacterium
ACAGCCGCTACTCGGCCACCGGTGAGCCGGTCAGCGAGTTCAAGACCATGGTCCGCCGCCTGCACGATGCGGGCATGGAGGTGATCCTGGACGTGGTCTACAACCACACCGGCGAGGGGAACCATCAAGGGCCCACCCTCAGCTTCCGGGGGCTCGACAACGCGGCCTACTACCGCCTCTCGGCGGAGGACCAGCGCTACTACGTCGACTACACCGGGACCGGCAACACGCTCAACGCGGTCCATCCCCGCGCGCTTCAGCTGATCATGGACAGCCTGCGCTACTGGATCACCGAGATGCACGTCGACGGCTTCCGCTTCGACCTGGCGTCGGCCCTCGCCCGGGAGCTGCACGACGTCGACAAGCTGGGCAGCTTCTTCGACATCGTCCACCAGGACCCGGTCATCAGCCAGGCCAAGCTCATCGCCGAGCCGTGGGACGTGGGCCCCGGGGGCTACCAGGTCGGCAACTTCCCGGTCGGCTGGGCCGAGTGGAACGGTAAGTACCGCGACACGGTCCGGCGCTTCTGGAAGGGCATCGGCGGGCAGGCCGGCGAGCTGGCCTACCGGCTGACCGGCTCGTCCGACCTGTACGCCATGGGCGGCCGCCAGCCGCACGCCAGCATCAACTTCGTCACTGCCCACGACGGCTACACCCTGAACGACCTGGTCAGCTACGAGCACAAGCACAACGAGGCGAACGGGGAGGACAACCGCGACGGCGAGTCGAACAACGAGAGCATGAACTTCGGGGTGGAGGGTCCCACCCACGATCCCGCCGTCACCGCCGCCCGCGAGCAGCAGAGGCGCAACTTCCTGGCCACCCTGTTGCTGAGCCAGGGGGTGCCCATGCTCCTGGGCGGGGACGAGATCGGACGGACCCAGCGCGGCAACAACAACGGCTACTGCCAGGACAATGAGATCAGCTGGTACGACTGGCAGCTGACCGATGCCGACCGCAGCCTGCTGGGCTTCACCCGCGGCCTGATCGGCGTCTTCCGCGCCCATCCGGTGCTCCGCCGCAGCCGCTTCTTCCAGGGCCGCCGCATCCGCGGCTCGACCGTCAAGGACCTGACTTGGTACAGCCCGAGCGGCCAGGAGATGACCGATGAGCAGTGGCGCGCGGAGGGCGTTCACACCATCGGGCTGCGGCTGGCCGGCGACGCCATCGACGAACGCGGCGAGCGCGGCGAGCGGATCGTGGACGACACCCTCCTGGTGCTCCTCAACGCGGCCGACGCCCAGGTGGACTTCCGGCTGCCGAACGGCGGTCCGGGCGGCTGGGAGCTGGTGCTCGACACGCGAACGGCGGAGCCGCCCCCGGTGGCCGGCTCGCCGCGCCACGAGGGCGGCAGCCCCTACCGCCTCGTCCCGCGCTCGGTCGTGCTTCTGCGGCTGGCACGACCCTGAGGCGGGCGCCCTTGGACCCCGGCACCCTGGTGGAGGAGGCCTGGACCGATGCCTGGCGCCGCCGGCGCCGGGTGGCGCCCGCCGTCCTGCGGGCCATCCTCGCGGCGATGGGCCCTGCGCCGGATCGCGGCGCCGCGTCACCCGACCCGGTCCGGGTGGCACGACCCGGCGAGCGGCTGCCGGAGCCCGGCGAGCTCACCCTGGAGGACGGGACGGCGCTGGGGCGGGTGGTGCGCCTGGCATCCGACCTGCCGGCCGGCTACCACCGCCTGGCGACCGATGACGGCGAGCAGCTGCTGCTGACCGCGCCGCGCCGCTGCCACCTGCCGGCGACGCTGCGGGGCTGGGGATGGGC
>JBOGSY010000436.1:0-1762 GCA_050691915.1 Candidatus Limnocylindria bacterium
GGCCTCCGGTGGTGGCGGGCCTGCGCGCGGCGGCCGCCGCCTTCGCGGTCTACGCGCTGGTGGCGGGGCTGATCGGACTGCCCGCGCCGTTCCCTCCCGCATCGGTCCTGAACGGACCGGCGGTGGTTGGCGCCATCGGCGTGCCGATCGAGGTGCTGCGCTCGGTGACCGGCCTGGCCATTGCGGTGGCCATCATCCTGGCTCTGGACCTGTTCGAGCAGGAGACCGACCGGGCCCTGGCGGAGGCGCGGCGTCGGGAGCTTCTGGCCCGCGAACGGGAGCGCATCGGGCGCGACCTTCACGACGGGATCATCCAGTCGATCTACGCTGCGGGCCTGCACCTGGAGGAGGCGAGCGCCACCCTGGAGCCGTCGGCCGAGGCTCCCCGGGCGCGGATCCGGACGGTGCTCCAGGAGCTGGAGCGGATCAGCATGGACCTGCGGCGCACCATCTTCGACCTGCGCAGCGCCAGCCTGGAGACGCTCGATCCCGAGGAGATCGTGCGCAGCGTCGCCGACGAGCTGCAGGCCAACACTCTCATCGCGCTCGACCTGCGGGTGGAGCGAGGGGCCTGGGAGCCGCGACTCTCGCCCGAGCAGGCGGAGCAGCTGCGCCAGATCGTCCACGAGGCGTTCAGCAACGTCCTGCGCCATGCCGGCGCCGGCCGGGTTGGGGTGCGGCTGGCGACCGGCCGGCGCCAGTTGGTGCTGGAGGTGGCGGACGACGGCATCGGATTCGATCTGGCGGCGGCGGCCGAGCGTGGCAGGACGGGGCGGGCCCAGGGCCTGGCCAACATCCGGCGGCGCGCCGAGCTGCTGGGCGCCAGCGTGCGGGTGGAGAGCCATCCGGGGCAGGGCACCCGGCTCTCGCTTACCATGCCGGTGGCGGCATCCCGTCGCCCCGCCGAGAAGAGCCGGCGGCGAGCGCCGTGAACGGAGTGCCGTGAACGCCGAGCCCGCCATCCGGATCCTGATCGCCGACGACCACGAGGTCGTTCGGATCGGTCTTGCGGCCCTGCTCGACCGGCAGGCAGGCTTTCGCGTGGTCGGCGAGGCGTCATCCGGTGACGAGGCGCTGCGCCTGGCGCGGACACTGAGGCCGGACGTGGTGGTGATGGACATCCGGATGCCGAACGGGTCCGGGACCGATGCCTGCCGGGCGATCACCGCCGAGCTGCCGCGCACGCCGGTGGTGATGCTGACCAGCTACGCCGACGAGGAGGCGCTGTTCGATGCCATCGGCGCCGGCGCGTCCGGCTACGTCCTGAAGCGCATCGGGTCGGACGAGCTGGTGGAGGCGGTCCGCACCGTGGCGGGCGGCCAGTCGATGCTCGACCCGGCGGTCACCGCCACCGTCCTGGAGCGCCTGCGCCGCGCCGCCCACGCGGAGGAGGCGGGGGCCTTCGGCGAGCTGACCGACCAGGAGCGCCGCGTCCTGGCCCACATCGCCGAGGGAGAGTCGAACCGGCAGATCGCCGAGGCCATGGAGCTGGCCGAGAAGACGGTGCGCAACTACGTGAGCAGCATCCTGGCCAAGCTTTCCCTGGCGAGCCGGGCGCAGGCCGCCGCGTTCGCCATTCGCAACCGCCTCACCGAGCTGGGTGCGCCACGCTCCCGCGACACGAATGGCTGACCGGCACACGACTCGCGCCCCCCGTCCGGCGGCGCTGCTGCTCGCCCTGCTGGCGGCCTGCGGCACGGCCAGCCCCAGCCCGTCGGCGGCCCCCAGTGCCACGCCGGCCACCACTCCCACGCCTTCGGCC
>JBOGSY010000437.1:0-1754 GCA_050691915.1 Candidatus Limnocylindria bacterium
GCGCGACACGACGCTGGCCCAGATCGTGCGCCTGGTGGAGCGGGCCCAGGGCTCCAGGGCGCCGATCCAGCGCCTGGCCGACGCGGTGACCGGCAGGTTCGTGCCGGCGGTCGTGCTGCTGGCCGCCGCGACGTTCGCCGGCTGGCTGCTGCTCGGGCCCGAGCCGGCCCTGCCGCTGGCGCTGTCGGCCGCCATCGCGGTCCTGATCATCGCCTGCCCGTGCGCGATGGGGCTTGCCACGCCGACGGCGATCATGGTCGGCACCGGCAAGGGAGCGGAGGGCGGCATCCTGGTCCGCGACGGCGCGGCCCTTGAGTCGGCGCAGCGCATCGGGGCGATCCTGCTGGACAAGACCGGGACACTGACCGCCGGCCGGCCGGAGCTGGTCGGCGTCACGGCGGTGGCCGACCACGATGAGGCTCTCCTCCTGCGCTTGGCGGCCGCGGTCGAACGCGGCAGCGAGCATCCCCTGGGCGCGGCCGTGGTTCGCGGGGCCGAGGCTCGCGGCCTGGCACCTACCCCGGTCGCCGGCTTCGGGTCGGTGCCGGGGGGCGGCGTCCGTGGCGTGGTCGAAGGCCGGCAGCTGCTCGTCGGCAGCGAGCGCTTCCTGGCGGAGGCGGGCGTCGAGACGGCTTCGCTGGAGGCGCTGGCCGACGGGGCGGCACGCTCCGGGAGGACACCGATCCTGGTCGCCGTCGACGGCGCGCCGGCGGGGATGCTGGCCGTGGCCGATACCACCCGGCCGGAGTCGGCGGATGCGGTTCGCGGGCTGGAGGCGGCCGGCCTGGAGGTGTGGATGATCACCGGTGACCGGGCCGCCGTGGCCCGCGCCATCGGCAGCGCGGTGGGCATCGAGCCGGACCGGATCATGGCGGAGGTCCGGCCCGATGAGAAGGCAGCCGCCGTCGCCCGGCTGCAGGCGACCGGGCGCCGGGTGGCGATGGTGGGCGACGGGATCAACGACGCCCCCGCCCTGGCCCAGGCGGACGTGGGAGTGGCGATCGGCACCGGCGCGGACGTCGCGGTCCAGGCGTCCGACATCACCCTGGTCGGCGACGACCTCCGCGGCGTCGCGGCCGCGATCCGGCTGTCACGCTCCACCATGCGGGTCATCCGCCAGAACCTGGCCTGGGCCTTCGGCTACAACCTCCTGCTCATCCCGGTGGCCGCCGGGCTGCTCTACCCGCTCACCGGCTGGCTGCTCTCGCCGGCCCTCGCCGCCGGGGCCATGGCGCTGTCGAGCGTCAGCGTGGTGACCAACTCCCTACGGCTGCGGGGCCTGCGGGTCAGGGGCTGACCGATGCGTGGACAATGACGAGCCAGTCAAGCGACGGAGGAGATGCGATGGACCAGCACCACGGCCACGAGCATGGCCACGATCACGGGAATGGCGGAGCGGCGAGCGGCGCCAGTGACCCGGTGTGCGGCATGCAGGTGAACCAGGAGGTCGCCGCGGCGGCCGGCCTGAGCGTCGAGCACGAGGGAACCACCTATTATTTCTGCGGGCGCGGCTGCATGCTCGACTTCCAGGACGAGCCGCACCGCTTCTTCGACCCCGGCTACGTGCCGCACATGTAGCCCCGGCCAGCCGGTAGACTCGGGGCGATGCCGCTCATCGAGGCTCGAGACCTCACCAAGCGCTACGGACAGCACGTCACCGCGCTTGATGCCCTGACCCTGGACGTGGAGCCGGGGATCATCGGCCTGGTGGGGGCCAACGGCGCCGGCAAGAGCACCTTCCTCAAGATCCTGCT
>JBOGSY010000438.1:0-1753 GCA_050691915.1 Candidatus Limnocylindria bacterium
CGACGCGGGCCTACCCGTACTTCTCCGGCCACGCCACGGAACGGGGTGGCGGCGACGGGGAGGGGACGACCCGCAACTTCCCGCTCCCGGCGCGGACCGCGCTGGACGGCTATGCCAGCGCGCTGGCGGAGGCGCTGCGCCTGGTCGAGGCCTTCGACCCCGACGCCCCGCTGGTCGTGTCGCTGGGGTTCGACACGTACGACGGCGACCCGATCGGCGACCTGGCGCTGCGGACCGCCGACTACGGCGAGGTCGGGCGCATGATCGGCGCCCTGGGTGGCCGGGTGGTCGCGCTCCAGGAGGGCGGCTACGCGGTGGACGCCATCGGTGCCAACGCCCTCGACTTCCTCACCGGGTTGGCGGGCTGAGGATCTCGGCCAGGGCGGCGGGGTCGATGTTGCCGCCGCTGAGCACGATCACGCGGTGGTCGTCGCCGGCTGGCTGTGGCGCGGCGCCCGAGAGATGGGCCGCCATGGCGGCCGCGCCCGAGGGCTCGACCACCAGCCGTGCGCTCATGGCCAGGCGGCGGATGGCATCGGTCATCTGGTCCTCGCTGACGGTGACGATCTCGTCCATGTAGCGGCGCAGGTGCAGGAACGGCAGCCAGCCGAGGTGCTCGACCCGCAGGCCGTCCGCCATGGTCCGGGTGGTCAGCTCCGAATCCCAGTGCACGATCTCCCCGGCCGCCAGCGACTCGCGCGCGTCGGCCGCCAGCTCAGGCTCGACCCCGATCACGCGGGCCCCCGGCGCCAGGGTCTTGATCGCGGTGGCGATGCCGGAGGAGAGGCCACCGCCACTCACCGGGATCAGCACGCTGGTGACGCCGGGCAGGTCCTCCGCGATCTCCAGGCCGCAGGTCCCCTGCCCGGCGATGATGCGGCGGTCGTCGTACGGCTCGATCATGACGAGGCCGTCGCGTTCCACCAGCTCCAGCGCGACCCGGTGCCGCTCCTCCGAGGAGGGCCCGGTGAAGGTGATCGCGGCGCCGTCGCGGCGGACGCCCTCAACCTTGATCTGGGGCGCCGCCTCCGGCATCACGATGACCGCTCGAGCCCCCAGCAGCCGGGCGGCCCGCGCCACGGCCTGGGCGTGGTTGCCGGAGGAGTAGGTCACCACTCCCCGGGCCCGCTCCGCCTCGGACAGGCCGGCGACCGCGTTGTAGGCGCCGCGCATCTTGAAGGCGCCCACCGGCTGCAGGCTCTCGGCCTTCAGCCAGGTGCGCTCGTCCCAGCGCAGCAGCGGGGTGCGCACCGCCGCTCCCCGGATCCGGGCGGCCGCCTCGCGGATCTCCTCCAGCGTGACCAGCTCCAGGCCATCCAGCTGGTCGGCGTGCTCCTCCAGGTGCGCGACGATGAACCGCTCTGCGACCTGGGGCAGCGCCATCTCCCCGAGGGTGGGGTGCGCGCCGCGAGCCTGCCACGCGTCGGGCGGCAGGCCCGCCAGCGTTGACGACACCTCTCCCAGCTGGACTGTCACTCGTCGCAGTAGCTCGCCCGGATCGGTCCGTCGCTCGAGCTCGATCGCCGCGATGCGGCCCGCGTCGGCCGCGGTGCGCCCGAACGGGACCGCCGCGTCCCCGGCCCATCGGTCCAGGACGTGCCGGATCTGCCCCAGCCAGTAAGCCGGGAACTCGGCCAGGTGCGCCCAGACCTGGCCGGCCTCCCAGCGCTCCTCGGTCCGCGGGTCGGGGTCGGTCAGGCCCGCGGGCACCGGCCGGGCTGCGTGCTCCGCCAGCCTGCGCTCGGCCCGTGCC
>JBOGSY010000439.1:0-1752 GCA_050691915.1 Candidatus Limnocylindria bacterium
CCCCCAGGTCCACCGGGCCGACGTAGCCCAGCACGTGCGACAGCAGCGGCCCGTCGACCGCCCCGGTCTCGTCCAGGTACTGGCGGACCGGATCCACCTCCACCACCACGCCGGGCAGCTGCCCGGCGCGCTCGGTGATCAGCAGCGCCGCCTCGCGGCTGATCCCGCGCTCGATGGGAACCAGCTCGTAGGGCGAGCCGGAGAAGGCCTCCAGCCGCTGCCGCAGGAGCCGCTGGTCGCTGCCGGTCAGGCGCGCCACCTGGCGCAGGATCCGGACCGTCCCCGACTCCGGCAGGTCGGCCGGCCGCACCTTCACCGTCCACGAGGGAACGTTGACCACCACCGGCCGGCCCTCGCGGTCGAAGACCAGGCCACGGGGCGACCGGATCGGGACCTCCACCGTCCGGGTGGCGACAGCCCTGGCCACGTACGCGTCGCCGTTCACCACCTGGAGGTGGAAGAGGCGGCCTCCGAGGAGGCTGAAGAGCACGACCACCGCCACCCCGAAGGCAATGAAGCGCGCACGAGAGCGCGGCGGGTCCAGGCGACCCTCGTTCAGGTCAGCCACGCGCCCACAACCCCCGGCCAGGCACGTGCGCCTCGCCGAGCGGCCTCACCACGCGGCCTTCTCCTCCGGCACCAGGCGACCGGTGGCCACCCGCGCCGGGTACAGCAGCAGGCCCACGATGGCCGCGTTGAGCACCGCCGCGGGAAGGATCAGCTGCACCGGCGTGGCGATCCGCAGCGGCTCGCCGACCAGCCCGAACACGCCCAGGGTCACCACGTCTGCCACCACGCTGCCGGCAAAGCCGGCCAGGACCGGGTAGACCCAAGTCAGCCGGCCCAGCAGCCGCGCTCCGCCGGCCACCGCCGCGGCCACCAGCAGGAGGCCCAGCGACAGGCTGCCCAGGGGATCCTGGACCAGCAGGTTGGCGGTGAGCCCGGCGACGAAGGCCCACACGATCCCGGGCCCGAAGCCGAGCAGGGCGGTGACCAGGACCACCGCCACCAGCACCAGGTTGGGGCGCACCCCGGCGATCTCGATGACCGGCGCCAGGCCGGCATGCACGATCCCGACGACGACGGCGAGGAGGACGCTGGTGTAGGTCATGTGGATTCCCTCCCCTGCTCGTCTCCACAATCGCGCGGACGGGAGCACGCCGACCGCGCCGGTAGTATAAGGCGGCCGGCCGGACCGACCCTAGAGGCCATATCGGTCCTTCATGGCCTGGTACCGAGTCCAGCTGTGGCCGTCGAACTCCGCGCTCATCACGCCATCCAGGATCGGGATCAGCACCTCGCGCAGGTACTGCCCGCGCGCCATCCACTGGTAGTAGTGCCGGCCACCGTGGTGGTACGGGCCGTACAGCCGCCCTCCCCAGCGCGCCACCAGCCAGCGGAAGAGCCGCTCGTGGCGGACGTGCATGCGGAGGGTGATCTGCGGCATGCGCCCATCGCCGCCGAAATGTCCCTCCCCGACCAGCAGGCCGACCAGCAGGCCGAGCTCGAACGGTGCGGCCAACCCGTCCTCCCAGTTGTTTCACCGTAAGGTAACACGTGCAACATTGCGGCCCGTCGAGTAATGCGCCGATAACCGCCGGATAAGCCCCAAACTGGTAGAATGAGTGGGCCCATTTGAACTCGCTGCGGAGTGCTCGTGGTCAGGGTCACGGCCTGCACAAACCAGAAGGGGGGCGTCGGCAAGACGACGACCGTGGTCAACCTGGCGGCCTTCCTGGCCCTCTCTGGAAC
>JBOGSY010000440.1:0-1747 GCA_050691915.1 Candidatus Limnocylindria bacterium
CGGTGGGGCCCGCCGCAGCGGGTGCCCCGCTGGGCCAGGCCAGCCAGGCTCCGCCGCTGACGGTCAGCAGCGCAGCGGTGGCGAGAATGGCGATCTGGCTGCGGCGCTGCCGCAGCCCGCTCGGGAGTCGGTCCATCGGAACGAATCCTAGCGGGCATGCGTCCGCACTCCATGGCACCATTGGGCCATGGAGGTCCCGCAGTGATCGAGTCCCGGTCGCAGGCCGTGCTGCGACCCCGGGCGGTGCCCATCCCGGACTCGACCGCCGCCCTGGCCGCGTTCCTGTCCTTCCTGTTCCCCGGCCTGGGCCAGGCCTACAACGGCCAGGCGCGTCTGGCCTGGCTGCTCGCCGCACCGGTCCTGCTCCTGGTCCTGACCGCCGCCCTGGCCTTGGCGGCCGCCCGCACCAACGTGCTGAGCCAGTTCCTGGAGATCAGCTTCCTCGCCGGCCTGCTCGTGCTGGACCTGGGGCTGCTGGGCTGGCGCCTGGTCGCCATCATCCAGGCCCACGCCGGGCGCGAGCCGTTCTCCATCCGTCGCTGGACCGCCTGGGTCACCGGCGCGCTGCTGATGACGACCCTGGCAATGCACGCCCTGCCCGCCTTCTACGCGGTCAAGGCCATCGACACCCTGAACGCGGTCTCCCAGGGTGGGGGCGTGTCACGCGACGGGATCGGCGGCGTCCCGGAGCTCGAGGACCTTCCCGCCCCTCCCGACCAGCCGGACGTGAGCCGCGGGGAGCGGGTCAACGTGCTGCTGGTGGGGGTGGACTCGTCCCCGACCCGGACCACCCGGCTGACCGACACCATGCTATTGGTCAGCCTGGACGCGGCCAGCGGCCGATCGGCCATGGTCTCCATCCCGCGTGATCTCTACGGCGTTCCTCTTCCGGACGGCCGGGTCTTCAACGCCAAGCTGAACTCGCTGATGGCCTACGCCGACGCGCGCCCGACCGAGTTCCCGATGGGCGGGGTGGGGACCCTCAAGGCGGCCATCGGCGACCTGCTGGGGGTCAGGATCCACTACTTCGCCGCCATCGACCTGCTGGGCTTCAAGTCGGCCATCGACGCCATCGGCGGCGTGGACGTGACCGTGGAACGGGCGGTCAACGACCCGTCGTACAACGACGAGTTCGGAAACCGGGTCGGCTTCTTCATCCAGCCCGGCACGTACCACATGGACGGGCGAACCGCGCTGGCCTATGTCCGCTCGCGGCGGGGGGTTGGCGATAGCGACTTCACCCGTGCCGACCGCCAGCAGCAGCTCCTGGGCGCGCTGCGTCGCGAGCTCACCGCCGGCAGCCTGGTGCTGGGCCTGTCCGGCCTCCTGGACGCGGTGCGCAATGCGCTGGTCACCGACATCCCGTCCGAGCGCATGTCGGACCTCGCCCAGGCGGTCCAGGACGCGGACCTGTCCCAGCTGCGGCGGGTCGTGCTGCGGCCGCCGGAGTATATGACCGCCGATCCGCGCTCCGCGGCCGGGTACATCCTGATCCCCAACCTGGAGGCCATCCGCGCCGTCGGCGAAGAGATGCTCTCCTCCACTCCCACGCCGGCCCCCTCCGGCGACGCCCCCTGACCCGCATGCCCGGCTTCGCCACCCGCGCCATCCGGGCGGCCAGCCGCGTGCCGCCGGCGCCGCAGGCGCCGGTCACGGTGCCGATCTACCAGACCAGCACGTTCGAGGTCGGCAGCGCCGAGGAGCTGGCCGAGCTGCTGGAATTCGCACGACCGGGTCACTCCTATAG
>JBOGSY010000441.1:0-1747 GCA_050691915.1 Candidatus Limnocylindria bacterium
GGCCTGCTCCGCCGGGCGCTGACCCGCCGGGCCTGCTGCTGGGCCGCTGCTGGGCCGCCGGGCCTGCTGCTGGGCCGCCGCTGGCCTGCTGCTGGGCCGCCGCTGGCCAGGGGTGTCCGGGTAGCGGGGTTTCGGGGGAGCTAGGGAGCGGTTTCGCCCCAGGGATCCATCGGCCAACCCTGAGGGCCAGGCGAGGTGGTCTCACGCTGCGGGGTTGCGCCGGACGAGACTCCGCCCTGGGCATTCGGGTGCCGGGTGGCCGTTGGACTCGTGGGGCGTAATGGCCACGGGTCCCGGGGGCCGGCGACCGGGTGACGGGCGCCTGGGGAGAAGTTTCGCCCCAGGGATCCATCGGCCAACCCTGAGGGCTCGGCGAGGTGGTCTGACGCTGCGGGGTTACGCCGGACGAGACTCCGCCCTGGGCATTCGTTGCCGGGTGGCCGTTGGACTCGTGGGGCGTAACAGCCGGGGCTGCGGCGGTCGCGGGCCGACGCGGCGCGCCATCCGAGGGACGCGGCGCGACATCCTAGGGACGCCCGCGACAACCCCGGGACGCACGAACGCCGCCTGGCGGGAGGCGGCGTCCGATCTGAGGGTCTTTGGTTGCGGGGGACGGATTCGAACCGACGACCTTCGGGTTATGAGCCCGACGAGCTACCACTGCTCCACCCCGCGACAGGCCATGCTAGCGATCCGCGCCGCATCGGTCAAACTTGCGCACGTCGACGCATGGACCGATGGAGACATCACGACATGAACCGGGGCAACTTCGATGGGATCAGCCGCGTCGGCCAGATCAGGGTGGGAGTGACCGACCTCGACCGCGCCGTGGGCTTCTACCGGGACACGCTCGGCATGCCGTTCCTGTTCCAGTTTCCAGGCATCGCCTTCTTCGACCTGGATGGCACGCGGCTGATGCTGGCCGAGGCGGAGGGCGACGACGGCTTCGGCGGCACGTCGGTGATCTACTACCGGGTCGGGGAGATCGGTTCGGCTCACGCGGCGCTGAGGGAACGAGGCGTGGAGTTCACGGATGAGCCTCACGTGGTCCACCGCGACGAGCGGCACGAGCTGTGGATGGCGTTCCTCCGCGATCCGGACGGCAACATCCTGGCGCTGATGAGCGAGGTGCCGATCTCGTAGGCTCGGCTACAATGCGGCCCGAGGCTCGCCCTCGGCGAGCCGGTAGCCGGAGCCCCGTACGTCCGCAGGAGGATCTGCGCGCGCCGATGGCCGTCAATCCCAAGAAGCTGCGCCCATACGACGAGCCGCCCCGTGTCCGCCGGCCGCTGATCCCGGAGGCGCCGGACAGCGCCGCCACGGCGTTCCTGGTCCTCGCCGTGCTGTGGCTGGTGGTGGCCACCGGCATCGGTGCGCTGTGGGGCGCCATCATCGTCTTCCCGGAGCTGCTGAGCTTCTCGCTCGAGATGGAGATGCCGGTCATCGGCACCCTGGCGATCGAGCTCAGCCCGCAGACCGTGGCCGCCGGCTTCACCGACGCGCTCGTCTTCGGCTGGCTCTCGAACGCCGCCTTTGCCGCCATCCTGTTCATCACGCCGCGGATCACCGGCGCTCGGCTGGCCGGCGAGCCGCTGGCCTACCTGGGAATGGGAGCCTGGAACGCGGCCGTCGCCGCCGGCCTGGCGGCCGTCTACCTGCCCACCCTGGCCGCGGACGGCCGCCTGGCCGAGTTCCCGCTGCCGGTCGACGGCCTCCTGCTGCTGGGCGCCTTCACCGTCAGCGCCGT
>JBOGSY010000442.1:0-1733 GCA_050691915.1 Candidatus Limnocylindria bacterium
GTGCCGCCCTCCATCTCGATCGACGGGCGCGGGTAGTGGGTGAGCACGAACACCGGCGTGTGGAACGGCGGGTTCGGCCCCCACCAGCCGCGCCACTCCTCGTCAGTTCCGACGCCGGTCCACGGGCCGCCCGTCGGCGGGCCGAATTTGCCCCGGCCCATGATCTCGGCGCCGATGCCGAGGCCGTGCCGCTCGGCGAAGGCGTGGTCGATGCCCATACTGCCGCCATCTTCGCCGACCATCGCGTGCCAGAACCGGGTGGTGAACATCCACTCGTGCAGACGCTCCCCGGCGTGCCCGAACGGGGCGTCGATGGTTTGCACATCCCCGGTGCCGAACCCGTCGAGCGAGATCGAGAAGTTGTGTACGCGGACCTGGGACATGATACCTCCTGTACACACGGTGGTTGCACGTTGAAACTGGCCTGGCGTACCAAAGCGAAATCGGTGCCATGATGCAAGCACGTGCCCGTCATTGAGGATCACCGCGGCCGGGAGGCGCGGCGCTCCCCGCCGACGGCCTAGTGCATAATCAGGAGACCTCTTGGGGAATGGTCAGATGATCGGTGAGCGGACAAGCGAACGTCGCGCAGACCCGCTCCTCGACTTCGCGGGCGGTCAGCAGGCGGCTGGGCTCGAGGATGCGCCGCTTGCCGTGGACCCACTTCGGCTCGATGGGATTGAGCCACGGGCTCTTCTTGGGCAGGCAGCACGGCACGATCCGCACGCCGCCTTCCCGCTGCACGCGCTGGTTGTGCGCCCGCAGCCAGGTGCGCACGGCACCGCTGACGTGCCAGGAGGCGTTGTCCCAGACCAGCACCAGCGTCGTCTTCCCCCGCGCCGCCAGCCGGTCGCAGCACCAGGCCAGGAACCGGATGGTGAGAGCGCTGACCGGGCGGCCGTCCACGAAGCGCAGCCACAGTTCCTCGGCCACACCTTCCCCGGCGGCATCCTGACGCAGGAGCAGCCCGTAGCTGGCCAACGCCTTGGGGTCGGGATCGTCCTTGGCCACCGTCTGCGCCACCAGCCGCAGCGGCGCGTCCTCCGCCCAGGCATGGAGCGCCGGACGGGCCAGCCGGCTCCACCACACCTCGTCGGCGAAGCCGATCGCCCAATCGGGCCGGTGCTCGGCCAGGGTGATCAGGCGATCGCGGCGCCGTTTTTTTGGGTGTACGCGGGATCGGGGCTGGTGATCCAGTCCTTGGCCCGCCGCCAGCGGATGCCCAGCCGGGCCAAGGTGGCGCGCACCGTCTCGTCACTGACGCGCGTGGCGGTGAGCCCCGCCCGGAACGCCGCGTCCGCCGCCAGCTCCAGCGTCCACAGGCTGGTGGGGTGGCCGAACTCGCGGGGCGAGCGGTGCAGCAAGGCGCGCAAGCGCTCCGCGCCGTCGGCGTCGAAGGCGGCGTGGATCGTCTGGGGGCGCGAGGAGCCGGCCTGCAGCGCCGCCACCCCGGTGCGGTCAAAGGCGTGGAGGGCATTGCGCACCGTCTGCTCGCCGCAGCCCACGGAGCGGGCGATGGCCGGCACCCGCTCGCCACGGGCGCTGGCGAGGATGATCTGGCTGCGGCGCAGGGTGAAGGCGTCCGCGGAGCGCAGACCGGCCGCCAGGGCCTGCCGCTCCTCCTCGGAGGGCGGACGCGCGAACAACGGGGGTCGCATGCCGAGCAGGATATCGCATAACCCATGACCTCATCGGAGGCGGCACTAGCGAGCCCATTTGAGATCCTCGTAGTA
>JBOGSY010000443.1:0-1731 GCA_050691915.1 Candidatus Limnocylindria bacterium
CTGGCACCCGGCCGGTCCGGGACCTGTGTGAAGTCCTGGCTGGACGAGCAAACCGAGCAGTTCCGCGCCCGGATCGAGATCGTGGTGATCGACCCGTTCCGGCCCTACGCATCCGGAGTGCGCAAGGCGCTGCCCGAGGGGGTGTCAGATGGTCTGTGTAAGGGGTCGGTCCTATCGAAGGGACCATGATGACCTCTGTGACTGCTGGGAATGGTGTGACGGACTACAAGAAGGAAGCGGCTGCTCGGCGGGCTGACCGGGCGGACTTGCCTGGCGCGAAGGCGGCGGCGGAGTTGGCGGCGTCGGGTGCGTTGGACGGGCTGTTCGAGAAGATTGACTCCGGGGAGATCGAGCTGACCGGCGACGGCGGGTTCATCCCGGGGCTGATCAAGGCCACCCTCGAGCGGGGGTTGCAGGCGGAGCTGACCTCGCACCTGGGGTATGAGAAGGGCGCTGCGGAGGCGTCGTTGGTGTCGAACTCCCGCAACGGCACGACGCCGAAGACGGTGGGGACCGAGGCCGGCGAGGTCGAGTTGGCGATCCCCCGCGACCGCGAGGGCTCGTTCGTGCCGCAGCTGGTTCCGAAGGGCAGCCGCCGGCTGTCGGGGCTGGACGAGATGATCATCAGCCTCTATGCGGGCGGGATGACGGTCCGCGACATCGGCCATCACCTCGCCTCCACGATCGGGACCGAGCTGTCGCCGGAGACGATCAGCAACATCACCGACCAGGTCGCAGACGAGGTCCTCGCCTGGCAGCAGCGGCCGCTGGACGCGCTGTACCCGGTGATCTATCTGGACGCGATCGTGGTGAAGGTCCGCGACGGTGCGCACGTGGCCAACCGAGCCGCCCACATCGCCGTCGGTGTCGACATGGATGGCATCAAGCACGTGCTGGGGATCTGGCTGCAAACCACCGAGGGCGCGAAGTTCTGGGCTGGGGTGTGCGCCGAGCTCGCCAACCGCGGGATCCGCGACGTGCTGATCGTGTGCTGCGACGGTCTGACCGGCCTGCCGGAGGCGATCGAGGCCACCTGGCAGAACGCGACGGTGCAGACGTGCGTGGTGCACCTGATCCGGGCCTCAATGCGGTTCGTGGGCTACGGCGACCGCAAGGCCGTCGCGAAGGCGTTGCGGCCGATCTATACCGCCGTCGACGCCGACGCCGCGCAGGCCGAGCTCGACACGTTCCGGGACTCCGACTGGGGCAAGAAGTACCCTCACGCGGTGGCGACGTGGGAAGCCGCGTGGGAGCGGTTCATCCCGTTCCTCGCGTTCCCGCCCGAGCTGCGCCGCGTCATCTACACCACCAACAGCATCGAATCGTTGAACTACCAGCTGCGCAAGGTGATCAAGAACCGCGGCCACTTCCCCAACGACGAGGCCGTGACCAAGCTGCTGTGGCTGGCGATCTGCAACATCGAGGACAAACGCGCCCGGCAACGCGCTAAGGAGAAAGGCCGCCCAGCGTCCGAGCGGAAGGCCTCCGGCCGGCTCGTCGAGGGCCAGGTCGTCACCAACTGGAAACAGGCCCTGGCCCAGCTCGCGATCGTCTACCCCGACCGCATCAACCCCCACCTATAGCCGAAGGAAACAATCAACAAGAAGCCGATCACTTACACAGAAATCTTGACAAGCTCCGACCCGTTCCGCCCCTACGCATCCGGAGTGCGCAAGGCGCTGCCCGAGGCGAAGATCGCCGTCGACAAGTGGCACGTGATCAAGCTCGGCA
>JBOGSY010000444.1:0-1731 GCA_050691915.1 Candidatus Limnocylindria bacterium
GTCTAGACCGATGGACCCCGGTCAGCGGTCGCGGCAGCTCCGCGGCCTTCAAGGCGCTTGGAATTGCTTAGTGCTGTAGCACGGATATTCGGTGATGTATTCACGCCGCCTCACGCAACCGGGCGGAGTCTTTCAGTGCCAGACGCTCGAGGAGCTTGGCGAGGTCAGCGCAGGTGAACTTCCACTCGAACGGGGTGGCGAGCTGCTGGTAGTGCTCGCCGAAGGCGAGCAGGCGAGCCTCGACCGCGGCCAGGTCGGCGAAGTCGTTGGGCGTCAGCACCTTGCGCTGCACGATGCTGAAGTAGATCTCGATCTGGTTCAGCCAGCTGGCATGGATGGGCAGGTGGATGAGGCGCAGGTTCCGATAGGCGCCCTCGAGGCGCTCGATCGATGCCTGCCCGCGGTGGCTGGAGCCGTTGTCGACGACCCAGAACACACGCCGCGCCGAGGCATACGGCTCGGTGGTCATGACCTGTGCGACCAGCCGGCCGAAGGGCTCGATGCCGGTCGTCGGCTCACAGCGCCCGAACAGCTTGGCGCGCTGCACGTCCCAGGCGGCCAGGTAGGCCAGCGCCCCGCCGCGCTCGTACTCGTGCTCGACCCGCATCGTCCGACCTGCTGCCGGCGCCAGCGTCGGGTGGCAGCGCAGGCGGGCCTGGATGGAGGTCTTCTCGTCGGCGCTGATGACGAACTCGTCGTCCTTGAGGCGGCGGCCCTCGACCTCGCCGGCGTACAGGTCGAGGACGCGCGCCGCCTTGGGCCCGAAGTCGGGGTCGCGCGGGAAGATCCAGCTGCGGTGGGTCCACGGCTTGATCGCGTCAGCGGACAGCCAGCGCCAGATGGTGGTGTCGCTGATCGAGGCCACCAGTCCACGGCGGATGACCTCGGATCGGATGTCGGGCACCTGCAGCCGCGACAGGGGCAGCCCCAGGCGGGCCGGCAGCTCACAGGCGATGGCCTTGACGGCGACCACCAGCTCTGGGGGAAAAACCCGGCCGCCGGCCGGTGCGCGGGCGCTCGGCCAAGCCGGTCAGGCGCTCCTCGAAGAAGCGCTTGCGCCACTTCGACACGATCTGAACCGGCAGCTCGAGCCGCCGGGCGATCTCGACGTTCTCCTGGCCGTCGGCCGCCAGGAGCACGATCCTGGCGCGGACCACATCTCTATACGGTGCTGAATATCGACGGCTCCTCGACTCGAGATCCGTTCGCTCAGCAGGTGACAGCTCAATGACGAATGGGCTGCTCCGTGGCACATGCTCCTCCAATGGCGGACCAGAGGAGCATACTCCAGGGACGATCCATATACATCATCTTATATGCGTTCCTACCTACTTGGTAACATCCCCGCCGTCAAGGGTGTCCCCATGGTCGATGTGAAAGCAGGCCGTGGTCATACCAGCGCGAGCCGGCCCCACAGTTGTTCCTGCGCCTGACCTTGCGATGGGGGCGGCGGACGGCGACCACCGATGACGGGATGGCGACGGTGCGCCGACAGCGGGCTGTCTTGGCTCATCGAATCGCGCCTCACCGCTGATGCGCGACATGCGCAGCGCACAGCATGCGCACCAGCCTCCAGGTCTACGTCGCTCCACCGCAGGGCTAGCGCCTCTCCCTGCCGCAGGCCGGTAGCCAGCGTTAGGGTCCCCGACACTCCAAGCGAACCGTGGGGTGGTAATGGCCGTTGCGCCCGCCTGAAATCGCACCACGGCGAAGCGGCGGCGATGACCGTGA
>JBOGSY010000445.1:0-1727 GCA_050691915.1 Candidatus Limnocylindria bacterium
CTGCCCGAATCTCACGTTCCGTGACCGAGGACACCTCCTACATGAACCACTGCTGGCGGCCGGTTCGGCCATGAGCGACGAGACACGATCCCAGCGCCGCGGCCGTCCGCGCCGGCGCCAGGACGGTGGCGCGCCCCGGCGGCAGCAGCCGCGCCCGGCGTTCCAGCGCCGCAACGCGTACGCCACCGGCGGCTACTCATCGATCTACGCTGGTCCCTTCCCGACCGATGCCGACGAGGGCGGCATGAACCTGGCCGACCTCCAGGCCAAGGACGTGGAGGAGTTGCGCGAGCTGGCGGCCGAGCACGGCGTGGAGGGCTACGACGATCTCGAGCACTCCGACCTGGTGCTCAAGCTGCTCGACGTGGTGCCGCTGGCCCCCAGCCAGCCGCGCCAGGAGCAGAACGGCCAGCCCGGGGTCGCCAGCGGCATCCTGGAGATCGTGGACGAGGGCTTCGGCTTCCTGCGACGCCACGGGGTGATGCCGTCTCCGGACGACATCTACGTGTCGTCGTCGCAGGTCCGCCGCTTCGGTCTGCGCACCGGCGACAAGGTCACCGGCCAGACCCGCCCGCCCAAGGACCAGGAGAAGTACTGGGGCCTGCTGCGGGTCGACACCGTCAACGAGGTGGATCCGGAGGTCGCCAAGCGGCGGCCCTACTTCGACTCGCTGGTGCCGGTCTTCCCCGACGAGATGTTCGACATCGAGACGGACCAGAAGAACCTGACCCAGCGCCTGATCAACCTGATCAGCCCCATCGGCAAGGGACAGCGCGGCCTGATCCTGTCGCCGGCCAAGGCCGGCAAGACGACCGTGCTCAAGCAGATCGCCCACGGCATCACCGACAACTACCCGGAGACCCTGCTCATGGTCGCGCTCATCGGCGAGCGCCCGGAGGAGGTCACCGACATGCAGCGCTCGGTGACCGGCGAGATCTACGCCTCCACCTTCGACGAGCCGACCGAGAACCACACCCGGGTGGCCGAGATGGCGCTCGAGATCGCCAAGCGCCAGGTGGAGACCGGGCGCGACGTGGTGGTCCTGCTGGACTCCATCACCCGCCTGGCGCGGGCCTACAACCTGGCCCTGCCGGCATCCGGCAAGACCCTCTCCGGCGGCGTCGACCCGGTCGCCCTCTACCCGCCCAAGCGCTTCTTCGGGGCGGCGCGCAACATCGAGGGCGGCGGCAGCCTGACCATCATCGCCACCTGCCTGGTGGACACCGGCAGCCGCATGGACGACGTGATCTACGAGGAGTTCAAGGGCACCGGCAACATGGAGCTGGCCCTGGACCGCAAGCTCAGCGAGAAGCGGATCTTCCCGGCCGTCGACGTCCTGCGCTCCGGCACCCGCCGCGAGGAGCTGCTGCTGGACGAGAACTCGCTGCGGATGGTGTGGACCATGCGCCGCATGCTCAGCGCGGTGGGCCCCAACGAGGGGATCGAGCTGCTCATGCAGCGCCTCGGCAAGACCAAGAACAACGCGGAGTTCCTCGTCTCGCTCAGCAAGAGCGTCGAGGCCTCAGAGCGCTAGACCGATACGTCCGCGCCCCATGAGCGACGTCGCGCGCCGGCTGCCCGCCGCGCTGCTCTCCGTCGTCGTGGTGCTGGCCGCCTGCGGCCAGGCCCCGACGCCCAGCCCGTCGGCCCATGCATCGGTCCCGGGCTCCGCGTCGGCCGCCCCGAGCGGCGGCGGCGGGGCGGTGATCCCGGCACCGGGGTCGTCC
>JBOGSY010000446.1:0-1717 GCA_050691915.1 Candidatus Limnocylindria bacterium
GAGCTGATCCGCCGTTTCCTGGTCCAGTACGCAGCCGTCCCGCAACGCTTTCGCGACGGTGAGCCACCACCCTGGACCGGCGCGCGGAATGCCGCGGAGGGATTCGCGGAGGTCATCCAGCCGGAAGAGGCCGCCTCGCAGGCCATGCAGCGCGGACCACGCTTCTGACCGTACAGCCGTGCGGCCGTGCGGTCGTGCGGCCGTGGTGCGCGACCGCCCGTGACAGGCGGGAGCCGGTGCCAGGCGGGCGGCTGGCGATGTCAGACCCCGGCCGTGCGGCCGTGCAGCCGTACAGGCGGACTGGGCCTTAAGGACACCCGAATCGGCCCCTATACCTTGCGCCAGCATGGAGACGTTTGTCGTCCGGGTGTTCACCCCGGCTGTGCCCGAGCCGTCCATGAGGGAGGGAGCCCTGAGCGGGGTTGTGGAGCACATTGCGAGCGGCGGACGCATGGCGTTCAGCGATTCCGCCCAGCTCATCGCGTTCTTGACCGACCGTGCCCACCCCATGGCACAGCAGGTCAACCCGGGCGGTGGGGACCGCCCGGCCGAGGAGCGATCGCGTTAGCACCCCCGCGGCGGGATGGCGAGCGTGCCCCTGCCCGCTAGGATAGGAAGCGCGTCGGGAGCGTCCCGGACAACCCGCACGTGGCTATGGCCAGATCGCGTCCATCGGATACCCACCGCGTCCCGACGGCGAAGGTCGTACCTCCGTCGCTTCCGTCCCTGCGGATCGAGCGTCCCCTGCTCGTCAACCGGCTCCAGGACGCGCTTGGCCGGCGGCTCACCACCGTCGTGGCCGGGCCCGGCTACGGGAAGTCCTCCGCGCTGGCGGCGTGGGCGGCGGAGGCGAACGCGGCCTGGTACAGCGTCACCGCCGAGGATCGCGATGTCGCGCGGCTGGCCCTCGGCTTGACGGAGGCGCTGCGCCTGCGGGTCCCCGGCATCCCGGCCGACCTGCTGGCGGCGCCGCTGGGAATGGCCGGTCCCGACGCGGAGAGCCATCCGGGCGCTCGTGCCGCCGCGGCGGTGTCCATCCTGTCCCAGGCCCTCCACGAGCGGCTCGGGCGGGACGTGGCCATCATCCTGGACGATCTGCACGAGCTCCCCGCGAGCTCGCCCGCCATGAACCTGGTCGGCGACCTGGTGCGCCAGGCGCCGGGGTTCCTGCACCTGGTCATCGCGTCGCGCGACGAGCCGCCCCTGCGCGTCGAGCGGCTGCGGGGGCATGGCCAGGTGCTGGAGCTCACGGCGGCCGACATCGCCTTCGAGGCGGCCGAGGTCGCGGCGCTGCTGGGGCTGGCGATCGGTCCTTCCTACGAATCCATCGCCGACGCCGTGTTCGAGCTGACCGGGGGCTGGCCGGCAGCCGTGCGCATGGCGATCGAGGCCCTGCGCCGGGAACCGGTCGAGGCCCACGTGGCGACCCTCGAGCGCCTGCGGCGGCCCGGCGGCTCGATCTTCGGCTACCTGGCCGAGGAGGTCATCGGTCGCGAGCCACCGCCGGTGCGCCGGTTGATCACCGCCGTCGCGCCGCTGCGGGGCTTCACCCCTGAGCTGTGCGCCGCCCTGGGTGTCGAGGACGCGCACGAGCTGCTCCCGTCGCTCGACCGGCGTGGTCTCTTCCTGGAGCCGGATCGCACGCGCGCCGGCTGGTACGCGCTCACCCCTCTCGTCCGCGACTACGCGCTCGAGGCCAGGACGGCGGCCGACGGCG
>JBOGSY010000447.1:0-1715 GCA_050691915.1 Candidatus Limnocylindria bacterium
GCCGACATCTGGGGCCATCGGGCCCTATGGCACTTCGAGCAGGCCGGGATGGAGCTGGCCGCCACCCGCGCGGCGCGGCTGATCGGCGACCTGCGCGCCGCGGCCGGCGACCCGACCAGCGCGCGCCGCTACTATGCCGAGGCGATCAGCGAGGGGCGGGACATCGGCGCCGAGCGGGAGCAGGGGCTGGCGGCGCTGGGGATGGGGCGCGCCGAGCTGGACCTGGGGAACGTCACCACCGCGCGTCGGCTGGCGCAGGTGGCCACCGAGCTGCTGGAGCGCGCCGGCGCCCCGGACGACGAGGTGGCCGCGGCCAGGGAGCTGCGCGGCGAGGAGAAGGAGGTCTCATGAGCGCGCGGCGCGATATGCGGGTCGCCATCGTGGGGGCCGGGGTCATGGCGGAGGCCATGATCACCGGGCTGCTGTCCGACCGCGCCGTCGGCCCCGAACGGCTGGTCGCCTCTCATCCGCGTCGCGAGCGCCGTGAGACGCTGTCCGAGCGCCATGCCATCCGGGTGGTGGCACGCAACGCGGAGGCCGTCGGCGAGGCGCAGATCGTGGTCCTGGCCGTCAAGCCGCAGATGCTGGCATCGGTCATGCGCGAGGTCGGGCCGGCGCTGGCCGATGGCCAGGTCGTCCTATCGATCGTGGCCGGCGCCACGCTGCGCACGCTCAGCGTCGGCCTGGGCCACGACGCCGTGGTCCGGGCCATGCCGAACACGCCCTCCCAGATCCGGCGCGGGATCGCGGTCTGGGCCGCGTCCACCGCCTGCACCGCCGGCCAGCGTGACCTGGCCCGATCGGTGCTGCGCGCCATCGGCTCCGAGAAGGAGGTCGCCGACGAGGCCTTCGTGGCCATGGCCACCGCCCTGTCGGGGACCGGGCCGACCTACCTGTTCGCGGTGATGGAGGCGCTGATCGACGCCGGGGTGCACCTGGGCTTCCCGCGCGAGCTGGCCCACGACCTGGTGGTGGAGACCCTGATCGGCTCGGCGCAGTACGCGGCCCAGTCCGAGCTGCATCCCGCCCAGCTGCGCAACCTGGTCACCTCGCCGGGCGGCACCTCGGCGGCGGCCATCTACGAGCTGGAGAAGGGGCGGATCCGGACCGTCCTGTCCGACGCGGTGTGGGCCGCCTACCGCCGGACCCTGGAACTTGGCGAGCGCCTGGAGGCGGAGACCGGAGCCCAGGGCTGATGCTCCCGGAGGTCGCTTGTTCGCTCCGGGACCCGGCGGTCGCCGGCGCCCTAGTCGACGAAGCCGGTGGTCAGGAAGAAGGGGCCGGGGCATCGCGTCTCGGCCGCGCCGGCAGCCACGCCGCGCAGCTGGTCGCGGTCGTACCAGCCGCCGCCCAGGCGGACCGCTTGGCCCATGGCGACCTGCCGGCCGCCGGCGTGGACGGTGGGCCCGTCGGGCCCGAGGCCCAGCCGGTAGCCGGGGGGCCAGACCACGGTGACCTCCTCGTCCCCCGTCGCCCGGATGCACCCGTCGTCATCGGCCAGGGTGCCCTGGTACAGGCCCCCCGGACCGCTGCCCCACAGCGAGTGGCGGGGAAACGCGTAGCCGTCCGGGACGGGGACCGGGCCGTAGAGGTAGGAGGCGCCGGCGCCCAAGGCCAGGACTGCCAGTGCCGCGACGACGAGTGTCACGCGACCAATGAGGCGCATCGCGACCAAGCGTAGCCGCCCGGTTCGCCGCGCGCTCGCGTGTCGCATG
>JBOGSY010000448.1:0-1708 GCA_050691915.1 Candidatus Limnocylindria bacterium
CGGGCGCTGGCCTCGATCGCGGCCGAGATCAGCTCCATCCGGGACCCGGGAGCCGTCCTGCGCCGGACGGTCGATGAGGCGCGCCGGCTGCTGGGCGCCGATCACGCGGTGATCGACCAGTTCCGCCCGGAGATCGACCTCCTCCACCGGCTGTCCAGGGAGGACCTCACTTCGATCCTGGCCGACGTGCACGTCTCCCCTGGCCTGGGCGTGGCGGGCGCGGCCATTGCCGAGGGCGGGGTGCGATGGACCGGCGACTACCTCGCGGACGGCTCGTTCGTGCACGTCGCCGAGGCGGATGACTGGATCCGCAGCCGTGGCTACCGCTCTCAGATGTCCGCCCCGCTGGCCGGTGGCGCCGAGCCGATCGGAACCCTGACGGTGTATTCGTCACGCCCCGACGCCTTCGATGAGGGCGATGCGGAGCTGCTCGGCGCGCTCGCCAGCCACGCGGCCATCGTGCAGTCGAATGCCCGCCTCTACGCGGAGGCCCGCGCCGCCGCCGAGGGGCTGGCCCACCTGGTCGAGGCCCAGCGCTCCCTGTCGGCGATCGCCGCCCAGATCAGCTCCATCCGCGACACGAGCGCCCTGCTGCAGCGGACGGTCGACGAGGCCCATCGGCTGCTGGGCGCGGACCTGGCGCTCCTCAACCCGCTCGACACGGGCGGCCGCGAGCTCGCCTGGGCGGTGGCCCATGCCCCGGGCGAGGCGGCCCTCGACGACGTGGTGGTCACGCCCGGCGAGGGGGTCAGCGGGATGGCCCTGGCCGAACGGCGCGTGATCCGCACCGGCGACTATCTCAACGACACGGCCTTTCCGCACGGGCCGGAGCTCGATGCCTACATCCGGCGCCGCGGAATGTGCTCTGTCATGTCGGCGCCGCTGGTCGGCGGCGATGACCCGATCGGGACGTTGACGGTCCAGTCCGCGCGCACCGACGCCTTTACCCAGGACGATGCAGAGCTGCTGGGAGCCCTGGCCGCCCAGGCCGCGGTGGCCATCACCAACGCCCGCCTGCTGGAGCAGCTGGCGGTCTCAGAGCGCCGTTACCGGCACCTGGTCGACAACTCGCCGGACCTGGTCTGGTCGGTGGACGCCGAGGGCCAGCTAACGTACCTGGGCGATTCCCTGGAGCGGATGACCGGGTTTCGCCCGGACGAGCTGCTGGGCAGGCACTGGGAGGTGCTGACCGCGCCCGAGTCCCTGCCCGCGGCGCGCGCGGCGTGGCTCGCGGTCCAGGAGCGGCCGGACGACGACCAGCAGTTCAGGGTCAGCCTGCCGCTGTCGGGGGGCGGCAGCCTGGCGGCGGAGGTGAACATGGTCGCGACCGTGGTGGACGGCCGCTTTGCGGGCGCCCACGGCTCGATCCGCGACATCCGCGAGCGCGAACGGCTGGAGCAGGACCTGCGGCGCCAGGCGGCGGCCCTGGCCGCCAACGAGGAGCGCGCCAACCTGGCGCGCGAGCTCCACGACTCGGTCACCCAGGCGCTGTTCAGCATGGGGCTCACGGCCAGGGCCCTGGAGCTGGTCATGGACCGCGACCCGCAGGCCGCGCGGGCCAAGATCGGCGAGCTGCGCGAGCTGCAGCGCGACGCGCTGGCCGAGATGCGGACCCTGATCTTCGAGCTCCGGCCTCAGGGCCTGGAGACCGATGGGCTGGCCAAGGCCCTGCGCAGCCACAGCGCGGCGGTCGAGGGCCGGACGGGGC
>JBOGSY010000449.1:0-1703 GCA_050691915.1 Candidatus Limnocylindria bacterium
CGGCGGCCAGCTCGGCGGCGTAGCCCTCGAGCTCCGCCCGCACCTCGGTGATGTTCACGATGTCCGCGGCCTCGACGTCGGACACGAAGGTGCCGCGCCGGGGCTGGACGGCGACCAGGTTCTCGAGAGCCAGGCGCTTGACGGCCTCGCGCAGCGGCGTGCGGCCGATCTCCATCTTTCGCATCAGCTCGTCCTCGCGCAGCACCGTGCCCGGCGCGAGGCGCAGGGTCACGATTAGGTCGCGCAACTCGACGTAGGCTCGCTCCGCCACCAGCCCGCCCGGTGGCGGAGGGTCGGCGCCGAGGGTTGAGGGCTCGGTGGCCATGGTCCCGGTCCAGATATATCAAGCAACCGCCGGGGGTAGCCTGATATATCACTCTTTGATAGCTTGATATATCAGGCATGGCACGTGCGCTGCGCGGATCGGCACGGGAGCCCGGCTCGGCGGCTGGATGGAGAGCCGGCCGGGCCCGCCTGCCGACCCCGTTCGCCGGCCCCGCTCGCCGGCGTTGCCACGACCGGCGCCGGCACGCAGGTCCTTCTCGAATGGCAATCGGCGGATCGGGCCTCGGCCCGCGCGAGCAGGGCCGGCCCGCGACGGAGCTCTACACGGAGGTCCTCACGGTCTGACAGGAGCGTTGAGCGACCGCGATGGCTCGCGCCCGGAGGAGGCCGAGCCGGGGAGGAAAGGGAGACGATGGAGAAGCAGGGCTGGAGGATCGACACACAGGTCTTCGCCGTCGCCGCCGGCATCTCGGCGGCCTTCGTGCTCGTCGGAGTGCTGTTCAAGGACGGGCTGGCGACGGTCGTCGGGGACATCCTGAGCTGGGTCCTCGAGAATCTCGGCTGGCTGTTCGTGCTGTCGACGGCGGCGTTCCTGGCCTTCGTCGTGTTCCTGGCGGTGACCCCCTACGGAAGGATCCGCCTGGGCAAGGACGACGACCGCCCCGAGTTCAGGACCTCCTCCTGGATAGCCATGATGTTCAGTGCCGGGATGGGAATCGGCCTGATGTTCTTCGGTGTCGCCGAGCCCATCTCACACCTGGCCGCTCCGCCACTGGGCTTGGCGAAGCCGGGCACCGACCAGGCTGCTGCCGTGGCGATGGAGTACACCTACTTCCACTGGGCGCTGCATCCCTGGGCGCTGTACGCCGTGGTGGGGCTCGCGCTGGGCTACTTCTGCTTCCGCAAGGGCATGCCCAACCTGATCAGCACCGTCTTCTACCCCCTGCTCGGAGATCGCGTGAACGGGCCGATCGGCAAGGGGATCGACATCCTCGCCATCTTCGCCACGATGTTCGGCAGCGCCACGTCGCTCGGGCTGGGGGCGCTGCAGATCAACAGCGGCCTCAACTTCGTCTGGGACGTGGAGAGCTCCACGGGACTCGCGGTGGTGATCATCGCGGTGCTCACCGGGCTGTTCGTCATCTCGGCGGTCTCGGGCGTCGAGCGCGGCGTTCAGTGGCTCAGCAACTTCAACATGCTGGTGGCGATCGGGCTCCTGCTCTTCATCCTGCTCGTCGGACCGGCCGTGTTCATCTTCGGCACGCTGGTCACGGCGACCGGCGACTACTTCAGCGGCCTGATCGGAAGGAGCTTCGAGACCGGCGCCTTCGGCGGCTCCGAGTGGCTGGGGAGCTGGACGATCTTCTACTGGGTGTGGTGGATGTCGTGGACGCCGTTCGTCGGCACCTTCCTCGCGC
>JBOGSY010000450.1:0-1697 GCA_050691915.1 Candidatus Limnocylindria bacterium
GTGGAGGCGCCCCGGCAGCCCTGCCCGGGTGCCGGGACCAATCGGGCCGTAGTGGTCGCCCTGGCCGCCGCCGCGGCGGGGCTGCTGGTGGCGCCCTTCGCCTTCCTGGGCGAGTTCGCGGCGCGCCGCCGGATCGTGTACCGCGGGGCATGGGGCCGCGCGGCCCGGCGGGGCCTGCTGGTCGCGGCCATTGTGGGCGCGCTGGGCGGGCTGCGGCTGGGCGGGGCGCTGTCGGTGCCGGGCACGCTGTTCGTGCTGGTCCTGGCGGCCACCGTCGAGTGGTTCGCGGTCCGTCGCTTCGACCTGCCGTGAGCGCGGACATCTTCGCCGGCCAGCCGACCGACGCCGACCTGCTGGCCGAGCTCTACGACCTGGAGCACGACGAGGTCGCGGAGGATCACGCCTTCTACCGAGAGATGGCCCGCCGCGCCGGCGGCGTGGTCCTGGACCTGGGCTGCGGGTCCGGACGGCTCATCCCCAGCCTGCATGCCGCGGGTGCGCCGAAGATCATCGGCGTGGACGGCTCCCCGGCCCTGCTGAGGCGGGCACATGCCCGGGTGGCCGCCCAGCCCGACCTCAGCCGGGCGGCCGCCGACGGGAGAATCGTCCTGCTCGAAGGCGACGTACGTCGCCTCCCGCTGCGCGACCTTGCCCGCCACCACGCCGGGCGCGGCGTCGCGCTCGCGATTGCGGCCGGCGTCCTCCCGCACATGGACGGGCCGGAGGAGGCGCTGCAGCTGCTGTCCGGGGTCCGGAGCCTCCTCGCCCGAGACGGCCGGCTGGTCCTGGATGACCTTGGGCCCGCCCAGCTGCCGGACCGCGACCTGCCGCTGTCTGTCGACTGGCGCCGCTCGCTGAACGGGCGCGAGGTGGTCCGGCGCAGCCAGCTGGCCTGCCGGCGGGCCCCTGAGGGTCTCCGCGTGGCCTACTCGACGATAGTGGACCTGGGACGACCCGATGGTACGATAGCGCGGCTTCCGGCAGCCTATCGGCTCTGGTATCCATATCGTGACGCGCTCGACGCGCTCGTCCGGGAAGCCGGACTCGCGGTGGAGCTCGCCTACGGCTCGCATGACCTTGATCCCCTGGACGAGGGCAGCGAGCGGCGGATCATGGTGGTCCGTCCGGCCGTGGGTTGACGGGGGTGGCTCCCGGCACGGGCCAAGCGAGACGAGGTACGAGGCGGAAGTGGCAGCAGAGCAGATCCGGCTCCTGGTGGTCGAGGACGTGCCGCAGGTGGCATCGCACATGCGCGCTTTGCTGCAGGCGCAGTCCCAGATCAAGATGCTGGACGTGGTGACGGCCGGCGACCGGGCGGTGGCGGCGGCGTCGGAGTTCAAACCAGACGTGGTCATCGTCGACGCGCTGCTCCAGGGGCGCGTCTCCGGCCTGCAGGTCGCGCAGGGCATCCGCGAGGCGTCACCCCAGGTGGGGGTTGTGGTGCTGACCGTGCCACAGAACCCGGTGGCGGAAAATCCCACCCACGGGATCGACGCCGTGCTGAAGATGCCGTTCTCGGGCTTCGACCTCACCACCACCGTTCGCAAGACCTACGAGACCCGCACCGTCGAGGCCACCCGGGCCGGTTCCATGCTCGTCTCGCTCTTCTCGCCCAAGGGCGGTGTGGGCCGGACCACCATCGCCTACAACCTGGCGGTCGCGCTGGCCGCGTCGCACCGAGTCTGCCTGATCGACGG
>JBOGSY010000451.1:0-1697 GCA_050691915.1 Candidatus Limnocylindria bacterium
CGTCCGGCGCGGCGTCCCGCAGCCAGTGCGCCCTCGGACACGAGGTGCGCGCTGAGTGTGCCGGTGTCGGTCACCGGATACCACAGTGGCGAGACCATCGCGATATCGCTCGCAGTACGCCCAGCTCGTCGGCAATTCACATCGATCAGCCAACTGAGCTGATCGTGGCGCCGGAAGATCGTCGGTGGGTAGCGCTGGGTAGTCGGAGTGTGGGTGCGGGGTGGCCGGGCGTCGTGTCGGATGACCAGCGGTCTAGCAGCGAGTGGATTGGCCGGTGGTTATGGGTGGTGAGGGGCTTGCCGGATGCACCCAGATGGTTACCGTGGGTTGATCCACAGGGAAGTGCTGAGCGGGGAGAGTGGGCGGTGGATCGTGGCGGGAATGTGCTGCTGGGGCAGGCGTATGCGCGGACCGGGTGGTCGCGCAAGGAGCTGGCGCGGCGGGTGAACCAGCGGGCCAAGGTCCGGGGGGTGCATCTGCACACCGACGCGAGCCGGGTGCGCAATTGGCTGGCCGGTCAGCGTCCGCAACCTCCGGCGCCGGAGTTGCTGAGCGAGTTGTTCTCCGAGGAGCTGGGCTATCCGATCACTCCGGTCGATATCGGCCTGCCCGCCACCGACGAACACGAGGTCGGTCTGCGGTATCCCGAGTCGATTGCGGCTACCGTGGTAGCAGTAGCCCAGCTCGGGAGGTACGACATGCGCCGACGGGGATTTCTCCACTTTGGGACGTTCCTGTCCGTTGCGGCCATCGCACCCAGCCGGGACTGGCTGCTCGCGGTCCTCGACGCCACCGAGCGCCGCCCCGGCAGCCGTATCGGGGAGCACCAGGTCAGCGTCATCCGTACGGCCTTCGCCGACTTCCTGCGAGCCGACGCTCTGCACGGCGGGGGTTATGCGCGCCAAGCTCTGACGGAGTACGTCACCGGCCGGGTATTGCCGATGCTGCAGGACGCCGATCCGGCCAGTGAGGCTGGTTCCGTTTTGCTCGCGGCGGCCAGTGAACAGACTGCGTTGCTGGGTGCGATGGCGATCGACGATGGCCAGCAGGCCCTTGGCCAGCGGTACCTCATCCAGGCGTTGCGGCTCGCGCAGGAATCTGGAGATGCCGCCATGGGTGCGGCCGTGCTGGCGGACATGTCCGACCAAGCAAGGATGCAAGGGTATCCCCGAGAGGCCCTGCAGTTGGCCAGAACGGGGCGTCAGGGCCTGACCCAGAACCCCAGCCCAGCTTGCGCATCAATTCTGTTGGCGCTAGAGGCCCGCGCACACGCTGCCCTCGGCAATTCGGGATCGGCCGTCCGTGCTGTGCTCGAATCCGAGCACGTCTTTGAAGGAATTGACACCAGCGAGGAGCCGGAATGGGCGCGCTTCATCGACGACACCCACTTGTCCGGCATATGGGCAGAAGTCTTCGCTGATCTCGACCGTCCGGTGGAGACTGCGAGATTCGCCCGCCGTTCGATATCTGCTGCAGAAGACCAGAGCCGGTCCCGCAGGGAGGCACTGAGTCAAGTCGCCCTGGCCCGTGCAGGCATGGCCCGTCGTGATCTGGACGGCGCACTCCGCGCTGCGCGCCGGGCGGTGGACCTCTCCACGACCGTGCACTCATCCCGTTGTCTCGACGCAGTCCGCGACCTACGCTCCCGGCTCAGCCCCTACCGGAGCGTCGCCCAAGCCCGAGAATTCGACGACTGG
>JBOGSY010000452.1:0-1695 GCA_050691915.1 Candidatus Limnocylindria bacterium
CTCCTCGGCCAGGTTCTCGTCGCCGAAGGCGACCACGCTGCCGTCGTTGCTCCAGGTGGCCGAGTGCCAGAAGCTGACGTCCGGTAGGTCCAGGTGCGCGATCGCCACCGGACGCTCCGGGTCGCGGATGTCCCAGATCTGACCCTCGCTCATGCAGGCCGCGGCCGCCAGCCTGAGTGGCAGGTAGAGGCTGATGTCGTGGCAGCCGGCGGTGTCGTGGAACTCCGGCGGGGCCCCCGGCCAGACCTCCCAGGCGGGCGTGTCGAACAGGTGCGGCCGGCTCACCACCCGCGCGGCGGCGGGATCGGCCAGCGGCACCTCGACAACGCTGATGTGACCGTGCGGGTTGACGCAGTCCGGCGCCAGGTCGGGGTCCTGCTGGAGGGCGTAGGAGCTGACGTAGAGCAACACCCTGCCGGCCTCCGGATCCGGCACCAGCGTGTGGGTGTGCGAGCCGCAGTCGGTGCTGACCGATGCCACCAGCTCCGGACGGGAGGGCTCCGAGACGTCGAAGATGCGGACTCCCTCCCAGCCGCCCTCGTCGGGCACGAACAGCGGATCGGCCCGGAAGGCATCCTGGGAGTCGCAGGCGGGCGTGGTCTGCGGCCGGTCGACGCTCACGAAGACCAGGGTCTCCCAGATGGAGACGTCGCCCTGCGGGCCGCGGCACTCGACGTCGGCGACGACGCGGGGTGCCCGCGGACGGGAGATGTCGATCAGCCGGAAGCCGTCGTAGCTGCCCTGGACCGCCAGGTCGCCCCAGAAGGCGAGGTCCGAGTGGAAGAAGTCGAACGAGTGGTCGGCCTTGGGCAGGGTGGCCACCAGCTCCAGCCCGTCCGAGTGCCGGTCCGGGATGGGGGTGGCGTCGGGTGGCAGAGTCTGATGGCCCTGGTGCTCGCGCCCGATGGCCGCGGTCGGCGACGGGCTGGCGCTTGGCGCGACCTCGGCCGCGCAGCCCGCCAGGCCGATGAGGAAGCCCAGCAGCAGGGCTGGCGCCGGATGACGGGTCATGCACGCAGAGTAGGCCGTCCCCCGCGGGATGGTTCAGACTCGCCGCATGCGCGCGAGGTGGCACCTGCTGCATGCTGGCTACGTCGAGGAGGACGGGGTCAGCGTGGGGAGCAGCGTCAGCCTGATCCTGGACGGAGCTGCGGTCGTGGTGGTCGACCCGGGGCTGGTGGCCGACCGCTCGCTGATCACCGGACCCCTGGCCGAGCAGGGGCTGACGCCCGATCGGGTGACGCACGTCGTCCTCACCCACCACCACCCCGACCACACCATCAACGCCGCGCTCTTTCCTGACGCCGCGGTCGTCGACGCATGGGCCTACTATCAGCGGGACCGCTGGGACGACCACGAGGGGGACGGACACCGGATCAGCCCGAACGTCCGCATCATCCTCACCCCGGGCCATACCCGCCAGGACCTGACCGTGCTGGCCGAGACCGATGACGGCGTGGTGGCCTTCACCCATGCCTGGTGGCGGACCGACCGGACGCCGGAGGTCGACCCGCTGGCCGAGGACCGGGCCGCGCTGGATGCCAGCCGGCGGCGGATCCTGGCGGAGGCGGACCAGGTGGTCCCCGGCCATGGAGGGCCGTTCCGCACCGGGCGCTGAAGCTCACAGGGCCGGGCCGTGCGCGGTCGGATCGCCGGCCGGGCGGTCGGGCAGCGCCGCGCGCTCCGGGATGGCGG
>JBOGSY010000453.1:0-1691 GCA_050691915.1 Candidatus Limnocylindria bacterium
CGGCGGTGGCCCTGTTCCTCGATCGCGCCGCCACCGCCAGCCCCGGCCTGCGGCTGACGGAGGCCAACGCGCCGATCATCGCGGAGATCTGCCGCCGCCTGGACGGCCTGCCGCTGGCAATCGAGCTGGCGGCCTCGCGCACCCGAATCCTCTCGCCCGCCGAGCTGGCGCGGAGGCTCGACCGCCGCCTCCAGGCGCTGGGCGATGGTGGGCAGGCCGGAGCGGACCGCCAGCGGACGCTGCGCGGGACCATCGAGTGGAGCCACGAGCTGCTCACGGCTGCCGAGCGGACCCTCTTCGCCCGGCTATCGGTCTTCGATGGTGGCTGGAGCGCCACCGCCGCGGAGACGGTGGCGGGCGGGCCCGGCCTGGACGGCGATCCGCTGGAAGTCCTGGAGCGGCTGGTGGACCAGAGCCTCGTCCGGCGCGAGCCGCGCCCGGACGCCCCGCGATTCTCGATGCTGGAGACGATCCGGGAGTTCGCCCACGAGCAGCTGCAGGCCGCCGGCGAGACGGATGGGCTGGCCGCCCGTCACGCCAGCCACTTCCGCGACCTGGCGGAGTCGGCGGAGCCCCATCTGCTCAGCACGGAGGCGGGGACCTGGGTGGAGACCCTCAGCGACGAGACGGACAACCTGCGCGCGGCACTCAGGTGGTCCCTGGCCGACACGGGCCCGGCTCGCCTGGAGCTGGGCCTGCGGCTGGCCGCCGCGGCCTGGCGCTTCTGGCAGCACGTCGGCACCCTGAGCGAGGGCCGGGAGTGGCTTGACGCGCTGCTGGCCCGTGTGGATGCCGGTGAGCGGGGCGTTCCATACGCGAACGCCCTGCTCGCAGCCGGGGGCATCGCCTACTGGCAGCAGGACTACGCGACGACCACCGCTCGCTACGAGGAGGCGGCCGCCGTCGCCGAGCAGCTGGGCGATCGCCGGCTGCTGGCCGCGGCGGTCGACAGCCTGGCCTACATCCCGATGATGACCGGGGATTTCGACCGGGCTCGAGAGCTCGCCGGCCGGGCCCACGACCTGTGGCTGGAGGTCGGCGAACCGTTCAAGGCCGCCCTGGCCAACGCCAACGCCGCCTACCTCGGCTTCTTCGAGGAGCGCTACGAGCAGGCGCTGGGCCCGATGCGGACGATGCTCGCCGAGGCGCGGAACGCCGGGGAACGCTACTGGGTGGTCAACGGCCTGACCGGGATCGGACAGCTGTTGCGCCTGATGGGTGAGGTGGAGGAGTCCCGGCGCCACTATGCCCAGGCGCTGCAGCTCGCCCTGGAGGACGGCAACCTGGCCCTGCTGACGATGGCCCTGGAGCCACTCTCCAACCTGGAGTCGCAGGCCGGAGAGCACGAGCGCGCGATGCGCTTCTGGGCGGCCTCCGAATCCATCAAGGAGCGCATGGGCGGCGGTGCGCCGCCGGCGGAGATGCGGATTCAGGATCCCCGGCCCGCGGCGGAGGCCGCCATCGGGCCCCAGGCCGCGGCGGCGGCCCTGGCGGAGGGCAGGATGATGACCGCCGCCGAGGCGGTCAGGGAGGCCGCGGCCGGGGCCGGCCTCGACCGGGAATCACAGCCGGCGGCGCCGGCCGGCTGAGATGCCCCCGAGCCCGATGAGGCCTCAGCGCGCCGCCAGGCGCTCGTGGAGCACACCGGCCCGGTCCATCAGCAGCAGCGCGCCGACCGCAGCTCCCGGCCA
>JBOGSY010000454.1:0-1687 GCA_050691915.1 Candidatus Limnocylindria bacterium
GGGTCAAGTCCGGCAAGGCCAAGCTGAGCTGGTCCAAGTTCAGCGGCGAGGGATTCGCCTACTACAAGGTCGTCCGCTCGGCCGACGAGTCGGTGACCTGGCCGCTGGGCGGCAACGACACCCTGGTTGCCGCCGTCGGTGACCGGTTCTCGCCCTACGCCGTCGACCAGCCGTCGTGCGGGGCCAAGGTGTTCTACGCCGTCTTCGCGGTGAAGCACACCGATGCCGGCTACGCCGTGCTGGCCGCCAGCAACGTGGCCAAGCTCTTCGTCGAGTGCGCCCCGGAGACACCGGCCGAGCCGAAGCTGATGAGCTTCGAGCTGGCCCTGGTCGACGGCGGCGTCAAGCTGGCCTGGGAGAAGTGCACCAGCGACGGCTTCGTGTACTACAAGGTGGTCCGCTCGGCGACCAACGAGAGCCCCACCTATCCGCTGCACGACGGCGACCAGCTGCTGGCCGCCATCGGCGATCCCCACCAGACCATGTTCGTCGACGGCGACGTCGAGCCCGGGCAGACCTGGACCTACCGCGTCCTCTCCTTCGGCGAGGGGCCGGACGGCAAGGTCCTGCTGGGCGCGACCGACCCGCGCACGATCACGGTCGAGTAGCGACCGCCGGCACGGCCGCTCGCGAGGCCGATGCGCCCGGCGGCGGGACGACGGATCGGGACCATGACTGGTACTGCGGTCCCGTTGTCCCGCCGCCGCGCCCTCCATAGCCTGCGACCCACATGGATGAGCACTCCGCGACGAACGGCACCGGTCCCGGCAACGGGACCGGGTCGCGCATGGATCGCGAGCGCGAGCGGGGCCTGGTGGACCGTGCCCGGACCGATCCCGCCGCCTTCGGGGAGCTCTACGACTTCTACCTCCCCCGCATCCATGGCTTCGTCTACCGCCGCGTGCAGGAGCGTTCCGTGGCCGAAGACCTGACCGCCACCGCCTTCCACCGGGCGCTGGAGGCGATCCGCTTTCGCGACTTCCGCAACGACGCGTTCGGCGCCTGGCTCTACCGCGTCGCCGCCAACGCGGTGGTGGACCACGTCCGCCACGACCGCCGCCAGGTGCTCCTGGCCGATGCCGCCACCCCGGCCGCCAACGACGCCTTCGCCGCCGCCCTGGACCGCGACGAGCTGCGGCGCGCGCTCGAGGCCCTGCCAGATGCCCATCGGTCCGTCCTGACCCTGCGCTTCTTCGACGACCTTGACGCCGAGGAGGCGTCGGTCGTGCTCGGCTGCACCCGCGGCACCTTCGCCGTGCGGCTGCACCGGGCCCTCGCCGCCCTGCGCGGCGCCATGCTCCAGACCCGGCAGCCCCAGGAGACGACCGATGCGGCCTGACGACCTCGACCGCGACCGCGACCTGGAGCTCGACCTGGCGGCCGCCGGCGAGCGAGCCCGCTCGTCGCTGGGCCACGAGGCGGCCCCCGACCGCGCCTTCGCCGGCTCGCTGCGCGACCGCCTGCTGGGCGCCTACCCGACGCCACTGGCCGCCCCTCCGGCCGCGCCCGAGCCGGATCACGCGCCCGAGCCGGATTCCGCGCCTGAGCCGCGGCGCTGGACCTTCTCCCTGCCACGCCAGCTGCGCCTGGCGCCGCTGGCCCTGGCCGCAGTGCTGGCGGTGGCCACCGTGGCCGGCGCGCGCGAGCTGTACGTCGCCTTCCTGGCCCCCACGCCGGAGGCCACCCC
>JBOGSY010000455.1:0-1684 GCA_050691915.1 Candidatus Limnocylindria bacterium
GGTCCGGCTTCCGGAAAAGCAAGATCGTGACGCGGTCGAGCGCACTGAGCGCACGCAGTTGCGCTGGCAGGTGGCACGCATTTGCGCTGGCAGGTGGCAGGAGGAGCGGTACAATGCGGCGCCAATCCATAAGCGCAGGGAGGTCTACGAAGATGACACGCATGTTGCTCGCCACCGCCGGCGCTCTGGTCCTCAGCAGTGGGGCCGCGTGGGCCGAATGCAGCCCCGAAACCTGGCAGGACTGTGCCGGCAAGCCCTGGGTCGAAGGCGACAAGATGGAGACCCCGATCGGCACGCAGTGGTGGCCGAACGAGCTTTGGGGCGAAGGCGACGAGGCTGGCTCGACCAACTGGTACACCAAGCCCGAGGTGGTGCTGCGGGCGCTCGCCGAGGCCGACCAGGGCAAGACCTACCAGCTGGGGCACCCCTACACGACGGAGATGCCGCTGTTCGGCACGCGTCAGTTCGTGATGCGCATTCCGGGGACGCCGAGTGGCGGGCCGTTCGGCGAGAACAGAATCGTCTGGCACGATGATTTCGTGGCGACCGAGATCAGCCAGGTGGGCACGCAGTTCGACGGTCTGGGCCATATCGGCGTGCTGGTCGGCGACGAGGGAGAGCGCAACACGATGCGTTTCTACAACGGCTTCGTGGAGTCGGAGTTCGCGACGGCCACGGGCCTGAAGAATCTAGGCACCGAGAAGCTGCATCCGATCGTGGCCCGCGGCATTCTGCTCGACTTTGCCGGCGCCCGCGGCGTCGAGACGATGGACCAGGGTCAATGCGCCAGCATGGACGACGTCAGTGCCGCGCTCGAGAACCAGGGCATGGCGGACTTCGAGTTCATGGCAGGCGACGCCATCCTGTTCCGCTACGGCTGGGAGACCCACTGGGACGATCCGGCCACCTTCAACGCCGGCCAGCCCGGGATCTGCATGGACGTGGCGCGCTGGGTGGCCGAGGAGGTCCAGGCCGGCGTCACCGGCGGCGACACCTGGGCGGCCACGGATCCCGTCCCCTACCCCGATGAGCCGGGTTGCGCGTTCTGCGTCCATCAGTACCTGCAGACGCGTCACGGCATCGTCAACCAGGAGAACCTGGCGCTGAAGCAGCTCGCCGACGACGGCGTCTACGTGTTCGCCTACGTCTACAGCCCGGTGCCGATCGCGGGCGCCACGGGCTCGATCGGCTCACCGATCGCGATCGACTGAGCGACCGCACGACGGCCGGCGGGGGCCGCGTACGTTGGGCGCGGCCCTAACAAGAAACTGGACACCGTCATTGCGAGGAGCGGAGCGACGAAGCAATCCAGGCGCCGCTGCTGGATCGCCACGGGCGCTGGCGCGCCCGCGCGATGACGACCGGCGGTTCGACGCCCGGTTTCATGCGACGGGGTCGGCCCCGTCGGTGGCAACTCATACCGGCCCTGCGAAATCCTGACCTTCGCGGTCGGTATCGCGCGGGGTTGGCGTGCCGCTCCGCACCGACCACCGAGGTCGGTGCTGGGAGCCAGGCACGCGGGCGCGCGCCCGAAGGATGATACCGGGCGAACGAGGTTCGTAGTGTCTGCCGGGGATCAGTCCGTCGGGAGGCTGGCGGCGAGGCGCTCGGGGATCGGGCCGTCCGGGACCAGCCCGCCCGTCAGGACCTCGCCCGGCACCTCGATCCGGCCGTCCGGAATCAG
>JBOGSY010000456.1:0-1676 GCA_050691915.1 Candidatus Limnocylindria bacterium
CGCCATGAAGCGTCGCGCGCACGCCACCGGGAGACGTCGGCCGCGGCGTTGACGCGCTGACCGCGCTGACGGCGCTGCCGGCGCTGTCGGCACGGTTGTTGCGTGTCCGGCAGCGGTCGGTGCAAGATCGAGGACGCTGATGAGCAATCGGGAGATCGAGACGGGCGCGCCCCGCACGAACTGGTTGGCGGGCGTGCTTGTTCGCCACCATCGGGTGGCTCGCCTGGCCTGGGTGGCGCTCCTGCTGATCGTGGCCGCGTGCAACAACGGGGACGGCGGCGGTGGCGGCGGCGGCGGTGATGACGGGGGCCTCTACTAGGCGCGTGCTGGGGCGCGTGCTGGGCGTGCCGCACCTTCTCCTTTCCGTCAGGCAGTCACGGGGTGACTGTTAGGTAGGCAGCCGCGGGCGTGCCGGCGGTCCGCGCCCCGCCCGTGAGCGTGGGGTACGGGGAGCGGGCCCCGGCGCCGGGGGGCGACGAGCCGCGGGATCGGCCTACCAGTAACCAGGCGACTGGTTGGCGGCAACGCCGGGCCCCTGGGATGGCAACGAGGGCGCTGGGCACGCTCAGGCCAACGGACGCCGACGACGAAACAATCGTGGGGTGCCGGTCCGTCCCGACGGCAGCCCAGCCCCTCCCCAGCGCCCGGTCGAAAGCGAATCGGGGGTGGTGCCGGAGGTGAGACTTGAACTCACACGGGCTTGCGCCCATCGGTGTTTGAGACCGACGCGTCTGCCGATTCCGCCACTCCGGCCCGGGGGGATGTGATTATAGGGAGCCGATGGCCTCCACCGAACCGAGCACCCCGGCGCAAGGGCGCCAGGCAGGCACCCGGACCGCCCCGCTCCCCGACGAGGAGGCGGTGGTGGCGCGCGCCGCGTCGGGCGACCGGCAGGCCTTCACGCAGCTGATGGAGCACTATCAGTCCGCCTGCTACGGCCTCGCCTGGCGGCTGCTGGGCGATCCGGACCGGGCGGCGGACGCGACCCAGGATGCGTTCGTGCACGCCTACGACGCCATCGCCAAATACCGCGGCGGCATCTTCCGCTCGTGGCTCTTGCGGATCACCGCCAACGCCAGCTACGACATCCTGCGCCGCGCTCAGCGGCGCCCCACCACCACCCTGCCGGATCCGGAAGAGGGGGAGGCCGAGCTGCCGGACCCCGAGGCTGCCAATCCTCTGGCCGAGGCCAGCCGCAGCGAGCTCTATCGCCACCTGGACGCTGCGCTGCGGCGGCTGCCGGAGGACCAGCGCATCGCGGTGGTGCTGTGCGACGTCTACGGCATGGACTACGGCGAGGTGGCGAGCTTCACCAGCTCTGCCCTGGGCACCGTCAAGTCCCGCATCCACCGCGGGCGGCTGCGGCTGCGCGAGCTGCTCGCCGCGCACAGGGAACTCTTCGAGCGCTGAGGCCGTCTGGACCGATGACCATGTATCACGACCATCACCCCGACGACGAGCGCCTCTCGGCGCTGGCCGCCAACGACCCCGAGACCGCGGCGGACGCCGGGCTGCGCGAGCATGTCGTCGCCTGCGATCGCTGCGGACCGCTGGTCGACGACCTGATGACCCTGCGCTCTGCGCTGGCCGAGCTTCCCGACCTGATGCCATCCCGCCCGCTCCAGTTGCTGCCTCCCGCGCGCCAGCCTGCTGCGGCCGCGACCGGGCTCTCCGGC
>JBOGSY010000457.1:0-1672 GCA_050691915.1 Candidatus Limnocylindria bacterium
GTCGAATACCGGGCACTGCGCGACGCCGCCCGGCAGCTCGGGGAGCGGGACATGGCCACCCCGGCCTATCGCCGCGAGCCGCGCGAGTCCGACCTGCCCGCGGCGCCCGGTGAGGCCCTGCCATCCCGGCTGCTGGTGGAGGCGCTCGAGCGCCTGGCCGCCATCCCGGAGCCGGTCCCGCCGCCGCCCGAGGTGGTGGCGCGCGAGGTGACGATCGCGATGCAGATCGGCGCCCTGCGGGCGGCGATGGGCACCGGCGGCCGGGTGATCCTGCAGACGGTCCTGGCCGCCTGCGGGTCGCGGACCCAGGTCACCGTCACGGTGATGGCCCTGCTGGAGCTGGTCCGCCGCCGCGAGGCCCGAGTGGAGCAGGACGAGCTGTTCGGCCCGATCCTGGTGGAAGCCACCAGCCCCGGGTCAGCCCGGTGACCGGCCACGACGAGCTGGGCGCGTTCTACGAGGCGCTGCTCTTCATCGCCGCGCGCCCGTTGACCACCGCCGAGCTCGCCGAGCTGGGCGGCGTGGCGGTCGTGCAGGCTGAGGCGGCGCTCGCCGGGCTGGCCCAGGAGCTGGAGGAGGGCGAGCGCGGCCTGCGGGTCCAGCGCCTGGAGGACGCCTGGCAGCTGGCCACCGCGCCGCAGGTGGGGGCCAGGCTGGCCGCCTACGCCGCCCGCGAGGAGGCGCGGCTGTCGCCCGCCACCCTGGAGGCGCTGGCCGTGGTGGCCTACCGCCAGCCGTGCACCCGCGCGGAGGTGGATCGCGTGCGCGGCGTGGACTCCGACTACGTGATCCGCTCCCTCCTCCACCGCCGCCTGATCGTGGAGGTCGGCCGGCGCGACACGCCGGGGCGGCCGATCCTGCTGGGCACCACCTTCACCTTCCTGGAGCGCTTCGGCCTCACCGCCCTGGACGACCTGCCGCCGCTCTCGTCCGAGGCGGCGGCGCTGGCGGCGCTGACCTCGCTGGTGGACGAAGCGGGCGGCTCCGCCGGGGATCCGGCCGATGCCGGCTGAGCGGATCCAGAAGATCCTGGCGCGCGCCGGCGTCGCATCGCGGCGGGGCGCCGAGGGCCTGCTGGCCGCGGGTCGGGTGACGGTCAACGGCGAGCCTGCTCACCTGGGCCAGTCGGCGGACCCGGAGACCGATCGCGTCGAGCTGGACGGCCAGCCGATCGGAGCCCCGGAGCGGACGGCTCACTTCGCCGTCTACAAGCCCGCCGGCATGGTCTCGTCCGCGCGCGACGAGCGCGGACGGCGGACCGTGGTCCGCCTGCTGGAACGCGCGCCGGAGGCCGCCGGCCTCCGCCTCTGGCCGGCGGGCAGGCTGGACGTCGAGTCCGAGGGCCTGATGGTGCTCACCAACGACGGCGACTGGGCCAACCGCCTGCTGCATCCGCGCTTCGGGATGGAGCGCGAGTACGCCGTCCTGGTCCACCGGCCGCCGGACCCGGAGCAGCTGGTGGCGTTGCTGGACGGCGTCGAGCTCCCCGACGGCCCTGCTCGCCTGCTGTCGGCTCGCCGGGCGGCTCCCCCGCGCGATATCCCGCGCGAGGGGGCTGAGACGGGTACCTGGCTGCGGGTCCGGCTGGCGGAGGGCCGCAAGCGCGAGGTGCGGCGGGTGCTGGCCGCGGTCGGCCTGCGGGTCGCGCGGCTGGTGCGCACCAGGCTGGGGC
>JBOGSY010000458.1:0-1668 GCA_050691915.1 Candidatus Limnocylindria bacterium
CACGACCCGCTGACCGGCGCCTACGACTGGGCCGGCACGGCGCTGCTGGTCGCGACCGGGATCGCCGCCGCTCTCGTCGTCGCGGTTATGGCCGCCCACGTCCGCCGCGCGGTCGGTGACGGCGGCAGCTCACCGCTCCGCCGGCTGGGCGGCTGGCTGGGGCTCGGGGACCCGACCGGCGCCGGCGGCGAGCAGCCCCTGGCCGCGGGGCTCGACCGGCTGCCGACCTCATCGATCTGGCCGCTGCTGGCCGGCGTCTCCGCCACAATGCTGGGCCTGGGCCTGATCTACGGTCCGTGGCTGTGGCTGCCCGGAGGGGTGCTGCTGGCGGCCACTGTCTGGGGCTGGATCACCCAGCTGGAGGCCTGACGGCCACCCGACTGAGGAGGACCGATGGACGACACCCGGCTGCACGACGACCTGGTGGCCATGCTGCGCGACATGCGGCAGGCGGAGCGCGACGTGTTCGGCTCCCTGGACCCCGCCGTCCGCGATGCACCGCTGCGCCCCGGGGACTGGTCGGCCAAGGACCACCAGGCGCACCTCACTGCCTGGAAGGCCCGGCAGGCGCGCCGCTACGCCCTGTTCCGCGCCGGCCAGGAGCTCCCGCCGGTGGAGGGCGACGAGACCGATGCGCTGAACGCCGAACTGCAGGCGGCGCGGGCGGACTGGACCTGGGATGGGATCGTGGATGAGGCCGACCAGGTCGGCGAGCAGCTGATCGCCGAGATCCTGGCCACCGATCCGGCGCTGATCGCCGGTTCGGAGCGCCTGCTGGGCGGGACGTTCGGCAACGGCGCCTTCCACGCCATGACCCACTTCGGCTGGCTGGTGGAGGCCGGGATCGGGGTCGACCCGGGGCGCGTGCGGCGCTACCTGGACGAGGTCAGCGGCCTGGTGCGCGGTGGCAGCCTGCCGGAGCGGGAGGTGGGCACCGCCCTCTACAACATCGCCTGCGTCCACGCCATGGCCGGCGAGCTGGAAGCGGCCCGATCGCTGCTGCCCGAGGCGTTCGGGCTGCGCCCCGACCTGGTCGACTTCGCGCGGACCGACAGTGACCTCACCCGACTGCACGCCGAGCTGGACGACCTGGCCGCCGGCTGAGGCCCGGATGCCTCCTAGTCGACCTCCTCGAACCCGCCGCCGGCCGTGCGCCGCAGGCGGACGGCGTGGCGCGGGTCGGCCTGATTGGTCCGTGCCCGGAGCTCGACGCAGATGCGGTAGGTGACGAAGAAGCCCGTTACCGGGACGACGATGAAGGCGATCCGCAGCAGATCGGTCATGACCTCGACCGGCACGTTGAAGACGAGCGCGACCACGTCGTTGCCGCCCGCCAGGGTGAGCACCACGAAGACCAGCAGGGCGGCAACCCCGACCGCGGTGCGCAGGGCGTTCTGGCGCGGCCGGTCCAGGAGGTGATGCTCGGCGTGGTCGCCGGTCAGGCGCGGCTCGATGAACGGCCACAGGGTCATGATCGTGAAGGCGATGCCCGGAACGACCACGCCCGGGATGAAGACGCTGGGGACGGTCACCCCCAGCAGGGTGAACTCGATGGGCGGGAAGAGGCGCAGCGCCCCGTCCAGCCAGCCGACGTACCAGTCCGGCTGGGCGGGGGCGCTGATGGTGGTGGGATCGAACGGCCCGTAGGTCCAGATCGGGTTGATCTGC
>JBOGSY010000459.1:0-1663 GCA_050691915.1 Candidatus Limnocylindria bacterium
ACCCGGGCTGGGTCGCCCTTCAGGTCGGGCGCATCCGCGAGGAAGGGCCGGCCTACGGGCGCGTCCGGGTGACCGAGCCGCGGGCCATCAACGTGGAGTTCGTGTCCGCCAACCCGACCGGTCCGCTGACGGTGGGCAACGCGCGCGGGGCCTTCGTGGGCGACCTGCTCTGCCGCGTCCTGGAGGGCGTCGGCCATCGGGTCACGCGCGAGTACTACTTCAACGACTTCAACGCCCAGGTCCGCAACCTGGGGCTCTCCGTGCAGGCGCGGCGGATGGGCCAGCCCATCCCGGAGGACGGCTACCACGGCGCCTACGTCGAGGAGCTGGCGGACGCGGTCCCCGCCGACGTCTGGGCGTCGGTCACCGACCCCGACGCCGACGCCGGCGACCTGCTGGGTCGCTGGGCGAGCGAGCGCGTCCGGGCCGGGATTGAGGCCAGCCTGGAGCGCCTGGGCGTCCGCTTCGACGTGTGGACCACCGAGGGCTCCCTGCACGACGGCGGCTGGGTGGCTCGGGCCGTCGATCGGCTGCGGGCCGGCGGCCATGTCTACGACGAGGGGGGCGCCACCTGGTTCCGGTCGACGGACTTCGGCGATGACAAGGACCGGGTGGTCTATCGGTCCAACGGCCAGCCGACCTACTTCGCATCCGACATCGGCTACCTGGCCCAGAAGTTCAGCCGCGGCTTCGGCGAGCTGATCTACCTGTGGGGCGAGGACCATCATGGGACGGTGGCGCGCAACCGGGCCGCGGCCCAGGCGCTGGGCTTCGATCCCACCGCGGTCCACTGGCTGCTGATCGCCTGGGTGCGCTTCGTCCGGGACGGGCGCGAGATCGGGATGAGCAAGCGCGCCGGCGAGTTCATCAGCCTGGACGAGCTGCTGGCCGAGATCGGGGCGGACGCCGCTCGCTGGTTCTTCGGATCGCGGGCGCACACCACCGGGATCGACTTCGACATCGAGCTGGCAAAGCGCCAGAGCGCGGAGAACCCGGTCTACTACGTCCAGTACGCCCACGCCCGGTGCTCGTCGATCCTGCGGATCGCCGCCGAGCGCTCGGTGACGGCCGACCACGCCGGCACCGCTGAGCTGCTCCGCCACCCCGCCGAGCAGGCGCTCATCCTCCGCATGCTGGAGCTGCCCGACGTGGTCGCCGACGCCGCCGAGCGCCTCGAGACCCATGACATCACCCGCTTCCTGCTGGAGGTCGCGCAGCTGTTCAGCCAGTTCTACCGCGACTGCCGGGTCCTGTCCGACGAGCCGGCGGAGGCCGAGCTGTCCGCGGCCCGGCTGGCCCTGACCGATGCCGCCCGACAGGTGCTGGCCAACGGGCTGGGACTGCTGGGGATCTCCGCCCCCGACTCCATGTAGCTGGGCGCTCAGGCCTCGGCCGCCGCCGCCAGCTTCTCCAGCAGGCTCTGCGACGAGGCGTGCAGCACCAGGAACTCGGTCGCGGAGACGGTCACCAGCTCGGCGGCAGCCTCCAGCTCCGTGATCTCGGCGTGTGCCTCGCCGAACTCGGTGGCATCCGCCGGCGTGTCGAAGGCGATGGTCCAGGCCAGGGCCCACCCTCCCTCACCCGCCTGGGCCACCCGCAGGCGGTCACCGCCCCAGCCGCTGGCGGCATCGGCGGCAGTGCCCTGGTCCACCCCGAGGTGCGT
>JBOGSY010000460.1:0-1649 GCA_050691915.1 Candidatus Limnocylindria bacterium
GGCCGTCGCCGGGCTCGGGGCGCGGCCGCGCGATCCGGCCAGGTTTCGCTGCCGGGTCAGCTCGCGACGGAGCTCGGCCACCTCCCGCTCGGCACGGGCCAGCAGGTCGTCGGCGACCCGCCGCGCGTCGGCCAGGATCTCCGCCGCCTCGCGCCGCGCGCGGCTGACGCCTCCGCGGGCGCGCTCCCGCTCGGCGGTCGCCTCCTCCCGCTCGCGACGTGCCACCTCCAGCTCCCCGCTGCGCGCCTCCTCGGCGCGGGCCAGGGCGGCGAGCGTCTCCTCCATGGTGACGTGCTCCCGCGCCAGCCGTGAGCGTGCATCCTCCAGGATCTCCGGCGGCAGGCCCAGCCGCTGGGCGATGGCGAAGGCCTGCGACTTGCCCGGCAGCCCGATCTCCAGCCGGTAGGTCGGCCGCAGCGTCTTGACGTCGAAGGCCACGCTGGCATTGGTCACCAGCGGGTGCTCCTGGGCGAAGGTCTTGAGCTCGGCGTAGTGGGTCGTGGCGGCCAGCGTGGCGCCGGCCTCCAGCAAACGCTCCACGATCGCCATGGCCAGGGCCGACCCCTCGGTCGGATCGGTCCCGGCACCGATCTCGTCGAGCAGCACCAGGCTTTCCGCGCCCGCCACCGCCACGAAGCGGACCACGTTGCGGAGATGGCTGGAGAAGGTGGATAGCGACTGGGCGATGCTCTGCTCGTCGCCGATGTCGGCCATCACCCGCCGAAAGACCGGCAGCCGGGCGCCGTCGGCGGCCGGCACGCGCAGCCCGGCCTGGTGCATCAGCGTCAGCAGGCCCAGGGTCTTGAGCGATACCGTTTTGCCACCGGTGTTCGGCCCGGTGACCACCAGCGCCCGATAGCCGAACCGCTCCCCGAGGCGGAGGTCGATCGGAACCGCGCCCGGGCCCAGCAGCGGGTGGCGGGCCGAGAGCAGCTCGGCCGCGTCGGTGGCCGGCTGCGGCCGGACGGCGTCGGACTCGCGGGCCAGCCGGGCGCGCGCCATCCACAGGTCCGCCCGCGCCAGCGCGTGAAGCGAGGTGAGCAGGGATTCCGCCCTGGCCTCCACCTCGCGCGACAGCTCGTCCAGGATGCGCTCCTCCTCGCGGGCGGCGTCCAGGGTGGCCTGGGTCCAGGTGTTGTTGAGCTCCACCACGCTCAGCGGCTCCACGAACAGGGTCGCCCCCGACGCGCTCTGGTCGTGGACGATGCCCTTGAGGCGCCCCTTGGCCTCGGCCCGGACCGGGATGACGTAGCGGCCGGCCCGGACGGTGACGATCGCCTCACCGATGACGCCGGCCAGGTCGGTCGAGCGCAGCATGGCGTTGAGCCGCTCCCGCACCCGGTCCTGGGCGGTGCGCAGCCGCTTGCGGATGGCGGCCAGCTCATTCGAGGCGGAGTCCAGGATCTCGCCGGAGTCGTCCACGCTGCGCTCGATCCGCTCCCGCAGCGCAGGGCTGGGATCGAGCTCGTGGTGGATCTCCGCCAGGTGGCGTCCGCGCCAGGCGGACAGCCGGGCGGCGAACAGCGCGGTGGCCCGGCAGGTCTCCGCCACGTCCAGCAGCTCGTCAGGGGTCAGCCGGCCGCCACGCTGTGCCCGGACCACCGGGCCGCGGATGTCGCGTGCCCCGCCCACGCTGGCCTGCGCCTGCT
>JBOGSY010000461.1:0-1641 GCA_050691915.1 Candidatus Limnocylindria bacterium
GCGCCGCGTCCAGCCGCTCGCCCGCCTCCGCCACCATCCAGGCCTGCTGGCGCGGGTCGTTGCGGGCCAGCCGCCCGTACTCGGCCGCGGCGTCCCGGTGGGCGCCCCGCGCCGCGAGGATCTGGGCCAGCAGCTCGCGGTACCGGATCTCGTCGGGATCCAGCCGCACGGCGTCGGCCGCATGGCGCTCCGCCTCCTCGGACCGCCCCAGGGCCAGCAGCGCGCGGGCGCGGAGCTCGTGGGCGGCATCGTCGCCAGGGCGCTCGCCCAGGATGGCATCGGTCAGCCGCAGCACCTCGGCGTGATCGCGGCGATCCAGTGCGGCCTGCACCTCGTCGAGAGATCCGCGCTGGCTCATGCCAGTACCTCCGTGGGCGAGAAGCGCGAGGTCATCAGCCGCGCGCAGCGCCAGCCATCGGCCCTGAGCCGCCCGGCCAGCGTCGCGGGCAGAAACGGCGCAGCCATCGGCCTATCCGGCGGCCTGCCAGGCGGCGCTGCCGGCCACCAGCGCGGCCAGCCGGTCCGGGATGGCGGCCAGGGCCACCCGCTGCTGGGCCATCGAGTCGCGCTCGCGGATAGTGGCGGCGCCGTCGTCCAGGGTATCCATGTCCACCGTCACGCAGAACGGGGTCCCGATCTCGTCCTGGCGGCGGTAGAGCTTGCCGATCGAGGCCGTGTCGTCGTAGACGGCGACCATCCGCTGCCGCAGGTCGGCGGCCAGGGCCTTGGCGCGCTCAACCAGCTCCGGCCGGTTGCGAAGCAGCGGCAGGACCGCGACCTTGACGGGAGCCAGCGACGGCCGGATGTGGAGGACGACCCGCTTCTCGCGCTCCAGCTGCTGCTCCTCGTAGGCGTCCAGCAGCACGGTCAGCACGGCGCGGTCGACGCCCATGGCCGGCTCGATCACGAACGGCGTGACGTGCTCCGCGGACGCGTCGTCGAAGATGGTCAGCCCCTTCCCGGAGGCGGCGGCGTGGGCCGACAGGTCGTAGTCGGTCCGGTCCGCCACGCCCTCCAGCTCCGACCAGCCCATCGGAAAGGCGTATTCGATGTCCGTCGTCTGCCGCGAGTAGTGGCTGAGCTCGTCGGCCTCGTGGGGGCGCAGCCGGAGGCGGTCGCGCGCGATCCCCATCTCATCGGTCCACCAGCGCAGGCGCTCCTCCACCCAGTAGCCGAACCAGCGGTCCTCGTCCGACGGGTGGACGAAGAACTCCATCTCCATCTGCTCGAACTCGCGGTCGCGGAAGATGAAGTTGCCCGGCGTGATCTCGTTGCGGAAGCTCTTGCCGACCTGGGCGATCCCGAACGGCAGCTTCTTGCGGGTCGTGGTGGCCACGTTGTCGAAGTTGACGAAGATGCCCTGGGCGGTCTCCGGGCGCAGGTAGGCGACGCTGGCGCTCTCCTCCACCGGGCCGACGTGGGTCCTGAACATGAGGTTGAACTGGCGGGCATCGGTCAGGGTGCCGCGGCTGCCGCAGTTGGGGCAGGCGGTCTCGGCCGGCGGACCCTTGAGGTCCTCCGCCCGGAAGCGCAGCTTGCAGCTGCGGCAGTCGACCATGGGGTCGCTGAAGCCTGCCACGTGGCCGGAGACCTCCCACACCCGGGGGTTCATGACGATCGCCGCATCCAGGCCCACGATGT
>JBOGSY010000462.1:0-1636 GCA_050691915.1 Candidatus Limnocylindria bacterium
TGCTCCACGCCGGAGATGACCGACGTCTCGGGCGCGGCCAGGGCGGCCAGCACCAGGGTGGCGCCGGCGCGCAGGTCGGCGATGCTGACCTCACGACCGTGCAGCGGGGTGGGCCCCGCGATACAGGCCTGCCGCTCGTCGATCACCTCGACCACGGCGCCCATCTTGACCAGCTCCATGGTGTAGTCCAGCCGGTCTTCGTAGATGGTCTCCTCGATCCGGGAGTCTCCATCGGCCTGGGTCATCAGGACGGCCAGCGGCGCCTGCAGATCGGTCGCGAAGCCGGGGTATGGCGCCGTCTCGACCGAGGCCGGACGGTAGGAGGCGGCCGAGCCGACGCGCAGGCCGTCATCGGTCTGGTCGAAGGGGACCCCCATCTGGCCGAGCACCTCCAGGAAGGCGCCCAGGTGCGCCGGATCCACCCCGTGCATGGCCACCGACCCGCGGGTCACCGCCGCCGCGATGGCGAAGGTGCCCGCCTCGAGCCGATCCCCCATGACCCGGTGGTCCGCGCCGCCGAGCTGCTCGACGCCCTCGACCTCCAGCCGATGCGGGGCGGTCCGCTCGATCCGCGCGCCCATGCTGCGCAGCATGGCGACCAGATCATCGGTCTCCGGCTCGCGGGCCGCGTTCTCGATCACGGTGGTGCCCCGCGCCAGGGTGGCCGCCAGGAGGGCGTTCTCGGTGCCCATCACGGTCACGTACGGGAACTCGATGCGGGCACCGCGCAGCCCCTTCGGGGCGCGGGCGAAGTAGTAGCCGTTCTTGTACTCGATCTCCGCGCCCAGCCGCTCCATGGCGTCCACGTGCAGGTTCACCGGCCGGCGCCCGATCCGGTCCCCGCCGGGATTGGAGATGATCACCCGGCCGAAGCGGGTCAGCAGCGGGCCCAGCAGGATGAACGACGAGCGCATCTTCATGGCCGCCTCGAGCGGCACGAAGAGCCAGTCCGGGTCGCGCGCGGTGATGGTCAGCGCGTCGCCCTCCACCCGGCGGACGTCGAAGCCGATGTCGCCCATCGTCTCCCGCATGATCATCACGTCGCTGATCTTGGGCACGTTGCGCAGGGTGGTCGGCTCGTCGCTGAGCACCGCAGCGGCCATCAGCTTCAGCACCGCGTTCTTGGCACCCGCGATCCGGACGTCGCCCTGGAGCGGAGCGCCGCCGGTGACGATGAACTTCTGCATGGCCGGATGAGTCTAGCGGCTCGACCCGGCTCCCCTCACTGCTCGCTTCCGGCCTCGCCCGCCAATTGTTCCCGCAGCCCATGACGATCCCAGACCGTCCAGTTCTCGTCGATGCGCCCCGCCGATATGCGATCGATGGACATGCCATGGATGGTCACTCGGCGGCGGCTCGCCGCGTGGACACCCACGACCATCCAGCGACTCGCAACCCGTTCGTGGTTTGCGACGGCGTCGGTGATCTCGAACCGGATCCCCGGGAACAGCCACCGCTGGTGACGGATGGAGTCGAAGTAGCCCGTCAGGTCCGTCTCGCGGTGCGTGACGAGATCGTGGTGACGAAAGCCCGGGGCGAAGAGCTCCTCGCCGCCGGTGAAGTCGCCCGCGTTCCAGACCCTGTCGGCAAATGACCGGACGATGGCGGCCAACTCGTCACTCACGATGGCCACGCC
>JBOGSY010000463.1:0-1622 GCA_050691915.1 Candidatus Limnocylindria bacterium
GAGAGCCAGCCTTCCTTCGCTGCCTACAGCGCCTTCGCCATGGCCGAGTCGGCAGCCGACGATCGGCTTCGCACACCGGCTCCGGGAGATTCCTGACGGGACCTGGCAGGAATCGGTCGTAGGCTGATGGACCGATAGACTGCTTCGCACCGTGACCGCTCGGACAGATCCAGCAGCCGACCCCCTGGTGGCGTTCTCAGGCCCGACTCGCGCCTGGTTCGCGGAGGCCTTCGCCGCGCCGACCCGGGCCCAGTCCCTGGGCTGGGCCGCGATCAGCGCCGGGCGCCACACCCTGATCCACGCCCCCACCGGCAGCGGCAAGACCCTGGCCGCCTTCCTGTGGTGCCTGGACCGTATCTTCACGGAGCGTGAGGCCCGATCGCGAGAGCGGCGGCTGCGGGTGCTCTACGTCAGCCCCCTGAAGGCGCTGACCTATGACGTCGAGCGCAACCTGCGCGCGCCGCTGGCGGGCATTCGCCGCACAGCCGAGCAGGCCGGCCTGGAGCTGCCCGAGGTCCGGGTCGCATCGCGCACCGGCGACACGCCGGCGGAGGCGCGGCGCCAGCTGGCCAAGGACCCGCCGGACATCCTGGTGACCACCCCGGAGAGCCTCTACCTGCTGCTCACCAGCCAGGCACGCGAGGCCCTGCGCGGCGTGGAGCACGTCATCGTCGACGAGGTCCACGCCATCGCCGGTACCAAGCGCGGCGCCCACCTGGCCCTCAGCCTGGAGCGGCTGAACGCGCTGGTCGGGGCGCCCCCGCAGCGGATCGGGCTGTCCGCCACCCAGCGCCCGCTGGATGCCATCGCCGCCTTCCTGGGCGGGGCCGGGCCGGACCGGGCGGTCGCGATCGTGGATGCCGGCGAGCGGAAGAAGCTGGAGCTGGAAGTGATCGTCCCGGTCGACGACATGGCCCGCATGGGCGATGAGCTGCCGCCCGAGGAGCAGCCGGGCGGGCCGGCCGCCGGACCTGAGGCGCGGCGCTCGATCTGGCCATCGGTCTACCCGCGGCTGCTGGAGCTGATCCGGGCCCATAAGTCCACCCTGGTCTTCGTCAACTCGCGGCGGCTGGCGGAGCGACTGGCGGCGCGCCTGAACGAGCTGGCGGAGGAGGAGCTGGTCCGGGCCCACCACGGCAGCGTGGCCCGCGAGCAGCGGCTGGAGATCGAGGAGGCGCTGAAGGCCGGCCGGCTGCCGGCCCTGATCGCCACCAGCAGCCTGGAGCTGGGGATCGACATGGGCGCCATCGACCTGGTGCTGCACATCGAGTCGCCACCGTCGGTTGCCGCCGGCCTGCAGCGGATCGGCAGGGCCGGTCACCAGGTGGATGCTCCCTCAACCGGCAAGATCTTTCCCAAGTACCGCGGCGACCTGCTTGAGGCGGCGGTGGTCGTGCGCCGGATGCTGGACGGCGCCATCGAGGAGACGCGCATCCCGCGCAACCCGCTGGACGTGCTGGCCCAGCAGATCGTGGCCACCTGCGCCCTGCAGGCGTGGACCGTCGACGACCTGCACGCGCTCGTCACCCACGCCCATCCCTTCCGCGACCTGTCGCGCGAGCAGCTGGAAGGCGTCCTGGACATGCTCTCCGGCCGCTATCCGTCGGACGAGTTCGCCGAGC
>JBOGSY010000464.1:0-1618 GCA_050691915.1 Candidatus Limnocylindria bacterium
CCTCGCGGGTGCTGGCCGCCAGGCCCCATGTCGCCAGCGCCGCCCCGGGCAGCGCCAGCATCCAGCGCGCGAGCACGTCGCCGACCGCCAGCGGGGCGCCTATGCCGGCCAGCGCCTCGCGGATGCGGCCCTCCGCCAGCCACGCTCCAGCGTCCGGCAGGTGGGGGCCGACCGCGGCGGACACGGCCAGGGTCGCGCCGCCCCAGGCGAGCAGGGCGGCGGCGGGCAGCAGCCGCAGCCGTGGCAGGATCGGGATGCGGCTAACGGCCGCCAGCAGCTCGACGCCGAACTGGAGCAGCAGCGCGAACGAGACCCCCTTCATCAGCAGCTGCAGCACCAGCAGCCCCTCGCTGATCGGCAGCGGCAGGTAGACCGATTGGATGGGAATGAACAGGTAGCCCCACTCGTGGAAGCCGTGCACGATTCCGAAGCCCGCCAGCCACGGCAGCGGTCGCGCCAGGCTCAGGGCGCTGCGCTTGAGCGACTGCAGCGCCACGGCCAGGCCCAGGACGAAGAAGACCTGGCCGTAGGCGGTCAGGACGATGATCCGGTTCGTCTCGAACAGGTCGGCCAGGGCGTCCATGCCTCAGTCCCCTGTGGCGGGCCGCCAGACGCCGCCGGTGCGCGGCGGCAGGCTCAGCCGTACCAGGCCGGTCGCCGGATCGGGCTCGACCCGAGCCCGCCGGGTGTCCGGATCGGTGGCCAGCAGGCCGGCCGGGGCGAGAGCCGGGACCAGCAGGTTGGCCGCGCGCTCCCCCGCATTGACGGCCACGACCAGCCGTCCGCTGCCATTCCCGCGCTGGAAGGCGCACGCTCCATCCCGGGCCGCCAGCAGGGCGACGTCGGCGCCCCGCAGCGCCGGGTGCCCCGTGCGAAGGGCGATGGCTTCCCGGACCAGCTCGCGCAGACCGGTGTTCCAGCTCGCCTCGGCCCAGGGAAACGCGCCGCGGCAGTCCGGATCCCCGTGCCCGGCCAGGCCTACCTCGTCGCCGTAGTAGATACACGGCGCGCCCGGGAGGGTCAGCAGCAGCAGCATCGCCAGGCGCACCGCCGCCTCGTCCTCCCCGCACACGGTGCGCACACGCGGCAGGTCGTGGCTGCCCACCAGGTTGAGATGCGACGCGGCGCCAGAGGGGTGGTAGGCGGCGAGCAGCTCCAAGACCCGTGCCCCGAAGCCGGCCCCGTCCAGCGGGCGCAGGTTGGCGACCAGCTGCCCGTGCTCGGCGGTGACGGTCGGGTCGAGCCGCCCGGCGCCCGCGTAGCCCAGGATCGCCCAGGCCAGGGGATAGTTCATCAGGCCGTCGAACCGCCCCGCGCCCACCCACTCGGGCGCGACGTGCCAGACCTCGCCGACCAGGTATGCCTCCGGATTGGCCGACCGCACCCGCCGACGGAGGTCGGACCAGAACGACGCGTCGGCGATCTCCTCCGGCACGTCCAGCCGCCAGCCATCGGCCCCGAAGTGGATCCAGCGTGCGGCCACGTCCAGCAGGAAGGCGCGCACCTGCGGATTGGCGAGGTTCAGCTTGGGCAGGGCGGGCAGGTCCCACCAGGCCCGGTAGCCGAGCGCATCCAGCGAGCCGAGCCCGGCCCGGTGCCCGTCCGCCCAGGCTGCGCC
>JBOGSY010000465.1:0-1608 GCA_050691915.1 Candidatus Limnocylindria bacterium
GGCGCGGGCGGTGGGATTCGCAGGGGTGGTGATCATGGGCCTCCGCTTCGAGACCGCTGCGGGCGAGGCCTACGAGGTCTGGCAGGACGAGCGGGTCACCCCCATCGAACCGTTGCCCATGGAGGCTGCCTCCCCCGGCTGACCTCGCTATGCAGTGGGGCGGAGGCGGATCACCAGGTCCGAGCCGCCGCCGTTCGAGGTGGTCAGGTACAGGTCGCCATCCGGACCCATCACCACGCCGCGAATGCGACCCCTGGCCTGGTCGAAGAGAACCTGGCGCTGGATCAGAGTGGACCCCAGGTTGGCGCTCGTGAACCGACGGAGGTCGGCCTGCTTCAGCTGCGCCACGAAGAGGTGATTCCGCCAGTCGCCCCACGCGTTGCTCCTGGCGAAGGCCCCGCCGGAGGTCGCGATCGTGGAGCTGCCGGAGCTCCAGGCTGGCGGGTCATAGGCCGATGCAGGCCCGCACGGTCCGGCGTAGGGCGCCCACCGGACCGCGGCGCCGGTGTAGCACGGCCAGCCGAAGTTGCCGCCCGGTTGGATACGGTTGATCTCGTCGTCACGATCCGGCCCATGCTCGATGGCGTAGAGGGCGCCCTGGGCGGTGAAGGCCAGGCCCTGCGGGTTCCGATGCCCCATCGAGTACACGGCCGTCCGCTTCCCCGCGCCGGGCATGACCGGGTTGTCGCCCGGGATCGACCCGTCGCGGTTGATGCGCAGGATCTTGCCGTTCAGGCTGGCCGGGTCCTGCGCCCTGCTGGGCACCCCGCCGTCGCCGATGGAGACCCAGATCTTGGCGCCGCTCGTGAACTTCACGGCGCACCCGTTATGCACCGTGTTGGCGCGCATCCCCCAGATCAGGACGCCCGCGTAGATGAAGTCCAGGTCGTCGTTGAGCCGATAGCGGACGAGCTGATTGAGCCAGTCGCCCCCCACCTGGCGCGACACGCAGACGTAGATGTATCGGTTCGAGGCGAACGCGGAGTCGGCCGCGATCCCCATCAGGCCGGCCTCCCCCTCGGCGCGCACGCCCAGGCCGAGCACCGCCGTGCGGAGCAACGCCGCTCCCGGGGTGCCGCTGGCGTAGACGCGGATGCGACCGGGACGCTCGGTGACGAGCATCCTGCCATCCGGCAGGAAGGTGAGGTCCCAGGGATTGGTGAGGCCGCTCTGCACGATGGTGGCGTCGATCGTCGGTGCCGCTGCGGCGACGGAGCTCGGGAACGTCATGGCCGAGACGAGCACGGCGACGATCAGGCGAGGTAGGAGTCTGCGCACCAGGGTTCCCTCCTTTGGCAGCCACCCACATTATCCGGGCCGGGTTACGGCCGTGTCGCATCCGATGGTCCGGCCTTTCAGGCGACCTTAAGACGAGCTGGCAGGGTGGCACCGGACGAAACCGCTGCCTTTCCCCGCAGCCTTGAGCCCTTGAGCATGCAGGGACAATGGTGCCCTGCCGGGCGGGCGCCCAGATCCCGGCCCGCTGCAAAGGAGAAAGCCGATGTCGGCAGCACCGTCACGCGTCCCTGATGGCCAGACCCAGAGCGAGCCCGCGCGGCCGGCGCCACGTAGCCGCCGCGCCCTGCTGGCCGGCCTGCTGGGTGGGGC
>JBOGSY010000466.1:0-1598 GCA_050691915.1 Candidatus Limnocylindria bacterium
GCAGGGCGAACGAGAGGCGCGCCCACGCGAGGGGGCCCCTCACGCCGCCGCCTCGCCCGGCACGGCCCGCGCCGAGGCCAGGTAGCCGATCACGACCTCTTCCAGCGTCGCCGGCCGCAGGCCGGTTGCCGACGCGCCGCGGACAAGGGCCAGGCGGTCGCCGACGGGTCCGGCGAAGGAGGACACGGCACCAGGTGTTGCGGCTCCATCGGTCCCGATCCAGTGCGAGGCCAGGGCGTCGGTCACCGTCTCGTGCAGCAGCACGCGCCCCACGCCCAGCACGATCAGCCGGTCGCAGGCCTGCTCCACATCGGTCACGATGTGGCTCGACAGCAACGCGGTGGCGCCGTCGGCGCGGACCGCATCGGTCAGGACGTGCAGGAACTCGCGCCGCGCCAGCGGGTCGAGCGAGGCGAGCGGCTCGTCCAGCACCAGGATCCCGGCGCGCGTGCCGAGCGCCAGCGCCAGCGCGACCTGCGCCTGCTGCCCTCCGGACAGGGATCGGGCCCCCTGCCCGCCGGGAATGCCCAGCTGATCCAGCCGCTGCCGGGCGTAGGCCCGGTCGAACCCCGGACGCAGCTGGACCGCCAGGTCCAGGTGGTCGTCCACGCTCAGCGCGTCGTACAGCGAGGGGGACTGCGGCACGTAGCCCAGGTGGGCCAGCGCCCCGGATCGGTCCTTCCAGGGATCGATCCCGGCCACCGTCACGCCGCCGCGCGTCGGCCGCTCGAAGCCGATCCAGGTCTTGATCAGGGTCGACTTGCCGGCCGCGTTGGGACCCACCAGGGCGGTGATGCCGCCCTGCGGCAGGGCCAGGTCGATGCCGCTCAGCGCCCAGGTGCGGCGCCCATAGCGCTTGGCGAGCGCGCGCGTCTCCAGGACCGGGCGCTCGGCGCTCACTGCACCGGACCGATGACCAGGGAGAGGGCCCCCACCAGGGCCGCCAGGACGACGAAGGGGACTGCCACCAGGCTGGCGCGCAGGGTCTGCATCGGTGCACCTCCTGGGCCGATGCTGGCGGCTGGCCCGTCTGCCGCCCATCCGGCATCTCCACGCCCGGCATTGCGGGATTTCCCGCAACCGGGGAGGCGGCGGGCTCTGCTACCGTCCGGCCATGATCCTGCGCCGGCGCGACGTCGCCTCCCTGGCGCTCGCCGCCGCTACGGCGCTGGCGGGCCTGGCCGTCTGGTTGAACGGCGAGGTCGAGCTGGGGCTGGTGCTGGGGACCGATGACGCCGGCCACGTGCGCGTCATCCAGGTCGAGCCCGGGTCGATCGCCGCGCGGTCAGGACTGGCACCGGGCCAGATCGTGACCGGGCTGGAGGCGACGGACGGTGCCCAGATCGAGCACCGGACCGAGGTCCTGTCGCCCGAGCTCGGCGGTGAAGCGTACGAGATCCCCACTGAGCCGCTCCCCGAGTGGCGAATCCTGTACGTCGAGACCGGCACCGTCTACGAGGACATCGAAGGCGACGAGCAGCTGTACCCCGGCGGCGCGACGCTGTACCGCTGGACCTGGCAGGACCGGCTCCAGTTCGGCGGCGTGCTGCTCCTGCTGGGCGCCGGCTTCGGCGCTCTGGTCGGCGCGGCGGTGGCCC
>JBOGSY010000467.1:0-1580 GCA_050691915.1 Candidatus Limnocylindria bacterium
CACGTGTTCTAGACAGACTTGCTCTCCGTCGTTCGTGGAGATTCCAAGAGTCGACCCCAGTGGTCCGTCCAACCTTATCCGCGGGGTGGCGAGCGCGGATACCCTTTGGGTGATGCTTCGCAAGTTCGGGTGCCGGGTGCCCCGGGTGCCCGCTGGGCGTCGTGGCGATGACGGCGAGCGTGGGCGGCGGAGGCGAGGGCCGTGCCCAAGCAAATGACGCGTGACGGACCACTACGTCCGGTGTCGCATCGCGGGGCCGAAGTGGGTTGGTTCCACGCCGCGGCGGCAAGCTGCTACCCTAGAGGCCGTTGTGTAGGTTGTCGTCGAGCGCCGGCGCGGGCTTCGGTCGAACCGGAATGCTGAGGAGGACTTCGTGAGCCAAGCGGACCCCAAACGCGGATTGAGCGTCTTCATCGACCCGAAGCGCTGCATCGCCAACGCCAAATGCACGACCGCCGCTCCCGGCATCTACGTCCTGGATGAAGAGACCGGCATCGCCGTGCTGGAGCACGAGGACGAGGCGACGGTCGCCCAGATCTTCGCCGGCGCCCGCGCCTGCCCGACCCAGGCGATCATCATCGAGCAGTTCGGCCGTCGCGTCTTTCCCCGCATCCTGACGCCGATGTTCGGCGAGACAGCGGAGGACGACGACGAGCCGCGGCGCGCCGGCGGGGAACGGACCGGCGACTAAGAGCGCCTTTCAAAACCCTGGGCGGAGGCACGCACCGTGCGGACCACGCGGCATGGCCAAGCTCCTGACCGACGACTTGTGGAATCGGATCGAACCGTTCATCCCGGCCGACCCTCCGAAGCCGGAGGGCGGGCGGCCGCGGGTGCCGGCCCGCGCCTGCCTGACCGGCATCCTCTTCGTCCTCAAGACCGGCATCCCGTGGGGGGACCTGCCGGAGGAGATGGGGTGCGGCAGCGGGGTGACGTGCTGGCGCCGCCTGCGCGAGTGGCAGGCGGCCGGGGTCTGGGACGCGCTGCTGCGGGTGCTGCTGGACGAGCTGGGCGCGGCCGGGACGATCGACTGGTCGCGGGCGTCGCTGGACTCGGCGACGGTGCCCGCCCCCGGGGGGGCGAAACAACCGGCAAGGACCCGACCAATCGCGGCAAACTGGGCAGCAAGCGCCACCTGATCGTCGACGGGGGCGGCACCCCGCTGGCCGTGGTCCAGTCCGGGGCCAACACCCACGACAGCGCCCTCTTGGAGGCGGCCGTCGACGCGGTGCCGCGCGTCAAGACGCCGCGGGGCGGGCGGCGCCGGCGGCCCGCGAAGCTGCATGCCGACAAGGCCTACGACGGGCGCCCCAGCCGCCAGCGCCTGCGACGCCGCCGGATCAAGGCCCGCATCGCCCGCAAGGGCGTCGAGCGGAGCGACCGGCTCGGCCGCCACCGCTGGAAGGTGGAGCGCACCCTGAGCTGGCTGAATCGGTTCCGGCGCCTGAAGGTGCGCTACGAGCGGTACGAGGACACCCACCAAGCCTTCCTCCTCCTCGGCTGCTCCCTGATCTGCCTCCGGCGCCTCCAGGGACGGTTCTGAAAGGGGCTCTAAATGCTTCCAAGGGGAGGTTGCGAAG
>JBOGSY010000468.1:0-1578 GCA_050691915.1 Candidatus Limnocylindria bacterium
GGCCAAGGCGGCGTCGCGCGACCTGGCGCCGCTGCTGGCCGCCGGCCGCCTGGCGTCCACCACCGTCTCGGCATCGCTGCGAATCGCGCGCCTGGCCGGGCTGCGGGTCTTCGCCACCGGGGGCATCGGCGGGGTCCACCGCGACGCGGCCATCACCCACGACGTGTCGTCCGACATCGACGAGCTGGCGGCGACGGCCGTCGCCGTCGTCTGCTCGGGCGCCAAGTCGATCCTGGACCTGCCCGCCACCCTGGAGCTGCTGGAGACCCGCCGGGTGCCGGTCATCGGCCTGGGGGTGGACGTCCTGCCGGCCTTCTACGCGGCCGACTCCGGCCTGCCGCTGGTCCACCGGGTCGACTCGCCGGAGCAGGCCGCCGGCGTGATCTCCGCCCAGCTGGCGCTGCCCGGCGCGGGCGGCGTGCTGCTGGTCCAGCCGCCGCCGGCCGAGGTCGCCCTGCCGGCGGCCGAGGTCGAGGGCTGGATCCGCGCCGCGCTCGACCAGGCGGAGGCTGCCGGGGTCCGTGGCGCAGCGGTCACCCCGTTCGTGCTGGCCCGCGTGTCGCAGGCGTCGGGCGGTCGGGCGCTGCGCGCCAACATCGGCCTCATCGTCAACAACGCGGCCACCGCCGGCCGGATCGCGGTGGCCATGGGGCAGATGACCGAAACCGCGTCGGATTGATCCATGGGGCGCGGATGGGAGTATCCTGCCCGCGATCCCGCGGCTGCGGAGCAGGAGGGTGCCATGCGGATCTACGACGGAAGCCCGCGCCAGGACTGGGAAGAGGTGCTTCGCGCCATCGGGGCATTCGCCGACCGTGAGCGCCTCAAGGAGCTGCTCTTCCTGGAGTTGGAAGAAGGGTTCCTACTCCAGGGCATGGCCCTGCCGGCCGGCGGCTCCGATTCCGACACCTACGGGACCCTGGCCAAGCGCACCTACGAGCTGCTGGATGACCAGGTCGCGCAGCTGATGGAGGAGGCCGCCGCCGCCCGCGGCGACGACCCGGCCAACGACGTTCCGCACGCCGACCTGTCGAACTACTACGAGCAGGCGCTGCGGGTCATCGGCGGCTGGGTGGATGGCGAGCACGCGCGCGACCTATTCTTCTTCGAGCAGGCGGGCTCGTTCGTGCTGCGCATGCTGCACGCCAGCGCGGGAGGGGCGATCGGCCACCAGCTGGCGGAGTTCACGAAGGACGAGATTCTGGCTATGATCGAGGCCGCACCGCAGCAGCGCAGCGCCACGCCGGCCGCGGCCGACGTTTCCACAGGGGAGGCCTCGTCATGAAGGCAATCAAGGTCCTGTTCATCGGCCTGGCGGCCCTCATCGCCGCCATGATCGTGATCCCGCTCACCATCCTGGCCGGGCTCTTCGTCTGGCTGAAGCTGACCGAGGAGCCGGACGAGGACGACCTCGAGATCGAGGACACCGTCTAGACCCGATGCGGGCGCCCACCGCGGCGCCCGCCCCACCGCGACGGGCCGGGGGCCGGTCAGCCGGTGCTCAGCGCCCAGGCTGCCGTCCAGGCCACGGCCGCCAGCAGCAGCCCGTACCACAGCCGGCGCCCGTCGTCGTAGCCC
>JBOGSY010000469.1:0-1573 GCA_050691915.1 Candidatus Limnocylindria bacterium
CACGGCGGGGGCTGCGCCGGGCATCCCCGTGCCGGCCACCGCCGCGGCCGGGCTGGACCCATGAGCGGGCTGCGGGCCGATGTGGCCGTGGCCTGGGCCATCGCGCGCAAGGACGCCCTGTCCGAGCTGCGCGGGCGGCAGGCAGCCGGCTCCACCCTCTTCTTCGCGGGGCTGGTCCTGCTCCTGTTCGGCTTCGCGCTGGGCCCCGACTCGCGCCGGCTGGCGGAGGCGGCTCCCGGCCTGCTGTGGCTGGCCATCGTCTTCGGCGGGCTGCTGACGGTGGCCCGCCTCCACCAGCTTGAGGCGGAGGACGGGGCGCTGGACGAGCTGGCGCGCTACCCGGTGGAGCGTCGCGCCATCTACCTGGGCAAGGCGCTGGCCGGCCTGGCCGCCATGCTGGTCCTGGGCGGCCTGCTGCTCCCGCTGGTCGCAGTCCTGTACGGGCTGGACCTGGCCGCCTGGCCGGCGCTCGGCCTGGTCCTGCTGCTGGGAGCCGCCGGCTTCGCCGCGGTCGGCACCTTCTACGCCGGCGTCACCGTCCGCCTCCGTGCCCGCGAGGTGATGCTGCCGCTGCTGATGCTGCCCGTCATCGCCCCCCTGCTGCTGGCCGCCGTCAAGGCGACTGGGGCGGCCCTGGGCGGCGATCCACTGGGCGAGCTGGGCGCCTGGCTGCAGCTGCTGGCCGGCTTCGACGTCATCATGCTGATCGCCGGCGCGGCCAGCTACGGCTACCTGCTGGAGGAGTGATGAAGGTCAGGATCTTGGGTGGTGTGGCCCTGCTGGCCGTGGCCGTGGCGACGGTCAACGCCCTGTTCCTGGTGCCCGCCGACATCAACCAGGGCGATGCCCAGCGGATCATGTACGTCCACGTTCCATCCGCCTGGCTGGGGTATCTCTCCTTCGGCGTGACCGCGCTGGCCGGCGTCGGCTACCTGTGGAAGCGCGACCTGCGGCTGGATGCGGTCGCCCTGGCCGGGGCCGAGATCGGCGTCATGTTCACCGCCTTCGCCATCTGGGGCGGCATGATGTGGGGCCGCCCGGTGTGGGGCGTCTTCTGGCAGTGGGAGGACCCCCGCCTGACGACCACCGCCCTGCTGCTGGCGCTGTACGTGGGCTACCTCCTCTTCCGGCGCCTGACCGATGATCCCCACCGCCGCGCCGCCCGCGCCGCGGTGGTGGGGGTGATCGCCGCGGTCGACATCCCCATCGTCCATTTCAGCGTCGAGTGGTGGCGCGGCCTGCACCAGGGGCCGACCATCGGCTCGCCGGATCGCGTGCTCAACCCCGCCGCACCGGACCGGTTCGTGATCGCCCTGGTCTCGATGGTGGTGGCCTTCACCATCGCCTGGGCCTGGCTGATGATCCGTCGCTACCAGCTGGCGCGGATCGAATGGCAGATCGAGGAGCATGGCCGGCTGGGGCGGATCAGCGCCGCGCGGCGCGCCGCCGCGGCCGCGTTGCCGGGCCCGGTGGAGGAGGGGGCGCCATGACCGACCTGGGCTTCATCGTCGCTGGCTACGGGGTGATCCTGGGCGGGCTGGCGCTCTACGCGGCCGTCCTGCTGCGCCGCTTG
>JBOGSY010000470.1:0-1569 GCA_050691915.1 Candidatus Limnocylindria bacterium
GGCGGCTGGGAGCCGCCGCCGGGCGCAGTGACCATCAGCTACTGCACCTGGCAGGTGCCGTCGCTCTCCGGATCGGGCGCCCAGCACGGCGCCTCCGCAGCGTCGAGCACCTCCTGCAGATTGGCCGCCTGCTCCTCGACGACCTCGGCCGGGTCGTTTCCGTCGATCACGATCTGCTGGAACGCATCGCGGAAGACCTGGCTGTAGGCGCCTCCCTGGTCGCCCAGGCCCACGGGCAGCAGTGCTGGCAACGCGTCGTCCGCGTTGGTCTGGGCCGACACGGCCTCCTGCTCGGCCTGGATGCCAGGCTCCAGCTCACCGGGCAGCTCGGCGCTGATCACCGGGAAGAAGGACACCTCGGCCAGCGTCGTGGCCTGCGTCTCCGGCTGGAGCAGGTGCCGGATGAGCTCCTTCGCACCCTCGACGTTCGGTGCGGTGGTCGGAATGGCGAGCCCGGCCACGACCGGCATGAACGCCTTGCCCTCCGGGCCTGATGGGACCGGGAACGCGACGATCTCCTCCGGCTGGCTGTTCAGGGCCTCGATGAGGCGGGCGGTGTGATCCCACGCCACCCACACCTCGCCGGACTGCAGCGGCTCCTGCATGAAGCCATACGTCGTCGACTGCGGGTTCACGTACTGCCACGTGTCGACCATCCAGTTCCACATCTCGATCGCCCCATCCGAGGCGAAGGTCGTGTTGACGCCACCGGTGAAGGCCGGGATGGCGTAGCCCTGGAAGAACCGGTGGAGCAGCCCGTCCTCGCCTGCCGGGAAGCCGAGGCGACGCTCGCCGGTCTCTTCCTCGATGTTCGCGCCCCACTCGGTGAATTGCTCCCAGGTGAGATCGTTGATGTCGGCACCGTCCGGCAGGAACGGCATCGCCTCCTGGCGCGCGGCCATGATGTAGGTCGCCTGCATCCAGGGGATGTAGAGCTGCTCGTCGGTGCCGAGCTTGCCCAGCTCGAGGAAGTTCTCGTTGATGCCCAGGTCGGCCAGGTCCTCGGCGAGGTCCGACAGGTCCGTGAGGAGCCCATCGGCCGCGAAGGAGCTGAACTCGCCGTCCAGTCCGCCGATGAGGCTGATCTCGCCGTCGCCGGCCTCCTCCTGGGCGCGTACCTGGTCGTTGAAGGGTCCCGATTCGGCGCCGATGAAGTCCACCTCGCCGCCGAAGTCGGCGAGGATGACGTTGTTCATCGCCTCCTGCTCGGCCGTCGGCACGAGCTGGCTCGAGATCATGACGACCTCGCCGGCAGCGCCGTCGGTGCCGTCCGCGCCGGGACTGCCCTCGCTGTCGCCGGTGCAGGCGCTGACGGCCAGCGCCATCACGGCCAGGACGGTCGGAAGGCGCCATCGGTGCAATCGCGTGGAATCCATCGGTCACTCCTTGTTCAGGTTGACCGGCCCGCTCGGGATGGACCGATGCTGGAGCGCCGCCAGCCGCCCTCCGTTCGGCCGTACGGCGCGGCGGGCACATGGTTGCCGCGTGAGGCACTCAGGACGTCGGCCCTGCCGGATGAGCCTAGCATGCGTGGGAAGCCGGCCGATCGGCTCATCCCACTACACTCCG
>JBOGSY010000471.1:0-1566 GCA_050691915.1 Candidatus Limnocylindria bacterium
CCCGGCGAGGACGTAGGCGATGAACGCCGCCCTCCCCTCCGCGGCGGTCCGGGCGAACGCACCGCGCACGCGCGCCGGACCGGTCACGCCCGGACCTGGGCCTCGGCCCGGGCGGACTCCCGGTCCAGGATCTCCAGGTCCTTGTCGCCGCGGCCGGAGAGGTTGACGAGCACCTGCGCATCGCGCGGGAGGTCGGAGAGCATGCGCAGCGCCGCCGCCACGGCGTGCGCGGATTCCAGCGCCGGGATGATCCCGCACGCCCGCGACAGCCAGCGCAGGGCTTCGAGCGCCTCGGCATCGGTCGCGCGCTGGACCTCCAGCCGTCCCGAGGCGGCCAGCGCGGCCAGCTGGGGGCCGACCCCGGGGTAGTCGAGCCCGGCTGAGACCGAGTGAGGCTCCACCACCTGGCCGTCATCGGTCTGGGTCAGGAGGCTGTAGGTGCCGTGCAGGACGCCCGGCCGGCCCAGGCCCAGGGACGCGGCGTTGTCGCCCAGCGCGTCCCCGCGACCGCCGGCCTCCACGCCCACCAGGCGCGCCGCGGTGTCCAGGAACGGACGGAACAGGCCGATGGCGTTGCTCCCGCCCCCGACGCAGGCGACCAGCACGTCCGGGATCCGGCCGGTTCGGTCGAGCATCTGGGCGCGGGCCTCGCGGCCGATCACCGACTGCAGCTCGGCGACCATGTCGGGATAGGGATGGGGGCCCGCCGCCGAGCCCAGGACGTAGAACGTCGTCTCCACGTTGGTGACCCAGTCGCGCAGCGCCTCGTTCAGCGCGTCGCGCAGCGTGCCGTTGCCGGTGGCCACCGGCCGCACCTCGGCGCCCAGCAGCCGTATGCGCTGGACGTTGGGGGCCTGGCGGTCGATATCGGTGGTGCCCATGTAGACCACGCACTCCAGCCCCAGCAGCGCGCAGGCGGTGGCGGTGGCCACCCCGTGCTGGCCGGCACCGGTCTCGGCGATCACCCGCGGCTTGCCCATCCGCCTGGCCAGCAGTGTCTGACCCAGCGCGTTGTTGATCTTGTGCGCGCCGGTGTGCGCCAGGTCCTCGCGCTTGAGGAAGACCCGCGGCAGCGGCGCCTGCGCGCCCGCGGCGAGGTGGTTGGCGAGGGTGGCGTTCGGGATCTCGAAGACGGGGGTCGCCCGACCGATGAACCGCTCGCCCAGCTCCGCGAGCTCGCGCCGGAAGGACCGATCCCCCCGCGCCGCCCTCCAGGCCGATGCCAGCTCCTCCACGGCGGGCATCAGCGTCTCGGGGACGTAGCGGCCGCCGTACGGCCCGAAGCGACCGCGGGCGTCCACCCGGTCCGCGCCGGTGGGATCGCGGCGTGCCGCGCGGACGAAGGCCGCCAGCCGCCGCGGTTGGGTGAGGCCGTCACGTTCCAGGCCGCTGGAGGCGTCGACGTAGGCCGGCCTCAGGGTTGCCACGACGTCGCTCACCGTGGCCGGGCCTAGCCCGCCCGCGATGCCCACCGGCAGGATCCGGTTCAGCCGCCTCACGACGTGCCGGGAGTCGCCGTGCGCCGCGCCGCCGCCGCCGCCCTGCGACGCGCCGGCGCCCTCCACC
>JBOGSY010000472.1:0-1565 GCA_050691915.1 Candidatus Limnocylindria bacterium
CGGTTGCACCCCGTGACACTAACGTCGAACGAAGCTGAGCTCCACCGTCCCGGGTCGCACCGGATGCAACACAGGACGTGTGAGCGGCCGTTCACTCGACTTTAGTGTCGCCCCGTGCAACTCCCGGGGTGACGTCCCAGGACTGCTGGAAAAGTTGAAGACGGCGTAGTCTCCGAAGCGGAAGTGTTGAAGAACCGCAAAGGAGGTACGCCGTGGACAACAGAGTAGCCGTCAGCCAGCGTCTGGTCGAGCAGATCGACGCCATCTTGCTCGACGGGGTGGCCGGTCCAGAGCGTCTGAGCCAGCTCGCCCGCCTGAGCGCCCAGCTCGTCTTCCAGCGCGCGGTCGAGGATGAGGTGGCGACGTTCCTGGGCCGCGATCGCTACCAGCGCGTCGACGACCCAGTCGGCCACCGCAACGGTCACCGACCGCGTCGCATCCAGACCGCCGAGGGCGAGATCGTGGTCCAGGTGCCGCAGGTGCGCGACAGCCTGACCCACTTCGTGAGCTCGGTGATCCCCGACACTCGGTCCATCGCCCGCACCCGTCCCCTGGAGGCGCTGGTCATCGGCGCCTACGTGCGCGGCCTGAGTGACCGCGACATCGAGGATCTGGCCCGAGAGGCGGGGCTCGGACAGCTCTCCAAGAGCAGCGTATCGCGCCTGTGCCGCGAGCTGCGTGACCGCTATAGCGCCTTCCGGGCTCGATCGCTGGCCGGCGTGCGGCTGACCGCATTGTTCTGCGACGCCATCTACCTGCCGGTGCGCCCGGCTGGGCCGCGCGAGGGCGTGCTGGTGGCGTGGGGCTTCGACCTCGACGGCCAGCGGGTGCTGCTCGACGTGTGCCTCGGCCAGCGCGAGCGGCTCGATGACTGGCTGGAGCTCGGCCGTGGGCTGACCGCCCGTGGCCTGGCCGAGCCACTCATGGTGGTCGGCGACGGCGCGCCCGGCCTGGTGCGTGCCATCACCGAGCTGTGGCCCGGCGCCGACCGCCAGCGCTGCGCGGTGCACCGCCTCAGAAACATCCTGGCCAAGCTGCCCAAGCAGCCCGCCCTCCACGACCGGGTGCGGGCCGCCTACTGGGCCGCTCTCGACCAGGCCAGCAGCCCGGAAGCGGCCGAGGCGGCGCTGCGCACGCTGGTCGGCGATCTCGAGCGCGACTACCCGAGCGCCGCAGCCTGCCTGGCCGACGATCTGCCGGCCCTGACCGTCCATCTGCGCTATCCGCCGCGTCTCAGACAGCGCTGGCGCAGCTCGAATCTGCTGGAGCGGTCCCTGGGCGAGGTGAGGCGCCGCACCAAGGTCATGGGCCGCTTCCCGGGCGAGACGAGCTGCCTGAGCTTGAGCTGGGCGGTCATGGATCTCGTCATCGCCGGTGGCCGCGGCTTGAGCCTGACGCTCGAGGAGCGGCGCCAGATCGGAGCCGTGCAGGCGGCGCGATCGATGCCGCAGACGGAGGTGCGAGTGGCCTAGGATGAACCCGCTTCACGAGGCTATGCCGTCAGCAGTTTTCCAGCACTCGTGGGACGCGACCTTGGTGGAACGCAGCTTCGACCAGTGCGACGC
>JBOGSY010000473.1:0-1565 GCA_050691915.1 Candidatus Limnocylindria bacterium
GGCGCGCTGCGCCTCGGCCGCCGACAGCTCGTGGCGCTCGACGGCGTCGACGGCCTCGAACCGGACGACCCCGGCTGCGGTGCGCTGCTCTCCGCCGGCCCGGACCCGTGGCCGCGGCCAGCGGCGGAAGGCCAGGGTCACCCGACCGACGGCGATCGCCTCGAGGGTCCGCTGGCTGAGGATCATCGCGCGGGACGTCCACCTCCGAGGGCGCGCGGGCCGGCGGGCAGGAAGGGAATCAGCGCCTCCGAGGCCAGGAGCCGGCCCTCCGGGGTCAGCCGCAGGGCGTCCCGGTCGAGGGCCAGCAGGCGCCGGCTGCGACCCTCCGCCACCGCCGCCGCGAAGTAGTCGGCCGGGTCGGCGCGAAACTCCGCCGCGAAATCGCCGCGGCCCAGGCCGTCGACCTTGCGCAGGCCCAGCGCCACCGCCTCGAAGGCGCGGGTCGCCGCGTCGAGCGTCTCGGCGCCGGCCACCGGGCGCTCCCCGGCGGCGACCCGGGCCAGGTAGGCGTCCAGGTCGCGCGTGTTCCACGACCGCTCGGCCAGCCCATCGTACGAATGCGCACCGGCGCCGATGCCGGTGTAGGGCCGCCGCGTCCAGTAGGCGAGGTTGTGGCGCGATTCCCCCCCGGGCCGCGCCCAGGAGCTGAGCTCATAATGGCGGTACCCGGCCGCGGCCAGCTGCTCCTCGGCCAGCCGGTACTGGTCGGCCGCCAGCCCGTCGTCCTGCCGCACCGCCGTACGGCGGCGCCAGAGCAGCGCTCCCGGGCGCGGCGGGGCCGCCCACTCGTCCGGCTCGAGCGCCAGCTGCAGCGCGTACAGGCTGACGTGGTCCGGCTCCAGCCGGATGGCATCGTGGATCCCCGCCCGCCAGCGTGCCAGCGACTGGCCGGGAATGCCGTAGATCAGGTCCAGGCTGACGTTGTCGAAGCCTGCCGCGCGCGCCGCGGCATAGGCCTGCCGCGCCTCGTCGGCGGTGTGGCCGCGGGCCAGGCTGGCCAGCTCCGCATCCCGCAGGGACTGGACCCCCAGGGAGATGCGGTTGACACCGGCCGATCGCAGCGCCCGCCAGTCCGGTGCCTCGCGCGCGCTGGGATTGGCCTCCAGCGTGACCTCACCCGGGGTCGCGCGCCAGCGGGCCGCCGCGGCGTCCAACAGCCGGCCGACGGCCCGTGCCGGCAGCAGCGACGGGGTGCCGCCGCCGAGGTACACGGTGTCGAGCGTGCCGGGCGCCGGGCGCAGCTCGAGCTCGGCCAGCAGGGCCGCCGCATAGCGCGGGATGTCACCGGCCCGGCCGCCCACCGTGACGAAGTCGCAGTAGGCGCACACCAGCCGGCAGAACGGCACATGGGCGTACAGGTGGTGGCTCCCCGCCGTCAGCCCCGAATCGCCGGCCATGCCCGCATCATCCCATCCCGGACCCAGCCGCCTCCGGCGCGTCAGATCGGTCTCGTGCGAAGCCGCCCTCCGGCGAAGGCGAACAGGGCGGCCAGGACGGCGAAGTGGCCGACCATGGCCGGGACCACCGAGCCGGTGGTGACGGTCGCCAGGCCGGCGCCGTAGCCC
>JBOGSY010000474.1:0-1557 GCA_050691915.1 Candidatus Limnocylindria bacterium
GGGGCAGCAGGTCATCACCTCGATCCTCTTCCTGGCCATGCTGGGCCTGGCGGTCTACGTGGCCGCCGTCGAGAACAGCGTCCCGCTCTTCCTGCTCTACGTGGCCCTGGCCCTGGTGGCCGGGGTAGTGCTGGTGATGCCCATCGGCGGGGCCGACATGCCGGTGGTCGTGTCGCTGCTCAACAGCTACACCGGCATCGCGGTGGCCGCCTCCGGCTTCGTGCTCAGCAATTACGCGCTCCTGATCGCCGGCACGCTGGTGGGCGCCTCGGGCGCCATCCTGACCCAGCTGATGTGCCGGGCCATGAACCGGTCGCTCTTCAATGTCCTGTTCGCCGGCTTCGGCACCGGCGGAAGCGCCACCGCCGCCGGCGCCGAGGGCGAGGAGCAGCTGCGCGAGATCGGCGCCGAGGACGCCGCGGTGCTGATGGCCTACGGCAAGCGGGTCGTCATCGTGCCCGGCTACGGCATGGCAGTGGCGCAGGCCCAGGGGGCAGTGCGCGAGCTGATGGACATGCTGCTGGAGCGCGGCGTGGACGTGCAGTTCGCCATCCACCCGGTGGCGGGCCGGATGCCCGGCCACATGAACGTGCTGCTGGCCGAGGCCAACGTCCCGTACGACCGCCTCAAGGAGATGGACGAGATCAACGAAGATTTCGCCGACACCGACGTGGCCCTGATCATCGGCGCCAACGACGTCGTCAACCCGCTGGCGCGCGAGGAGGGCTCGCCCATCTCGGGGATGCCGATCCTGGACGTCGACCAGGCCCAGCACGTCATCGTCCTGAAGCGCGGGCGGGGAACCGGTTTCGCCGGCATCCCAAACCCGCTGTTCAGCAGCGAGAAGACCTCCATGCTGTTCGGCGACGCGAAGCCATCGGTCGAGGCGCTGGTGACGGGGGTCAAGCAGGCCTGACCGGGTAGCATCGATCGGTGACCCAGACCGATGCCGGCTGCGCCCTCTGCCTGGGGCCCGGGGCCGACCCCGAGCTGGACCGGGTGGAGGTCTGGCGCGACGACCACTGGCGCCTGAGCATGTCGCGCCACAGCCCCTCGCTGGGCTTCGCCTACCTGGAGCCGATTCGCCACATCCCGTATCTGGCCGACCTCGACGGCCCCGAGGCTGCGACCTTCGGTCCGGCCATCGCCCGTGCCTGCGCCGCGCTGCGCGAGGCGAGCGGCGCTCGCCTGGTGTACGCCTACGTCTTCGGCGGTGGGATCCCGCACCTCCACGTCCACCTGGCGCCGAACGTTCCGGAGGGGGTCCTCAACGCCGCGCTGATCCGCGGCGAGGTCCGGGAGCGCAGGCTGCCCAGCGGCGCAACCGAGATGTTCAGCCTGGACCATCCCGACCTGCCGGAGGCCGAGATCACCGCCGTGATGGACAGGGTGCGCGAGCGTATGGCCGGCTGATGGACCGATGGGTCTGCGTGGACGTAGGCGAGACGCTCATCGACGAGACACGGGTCTGGTCGGTGTGGGCCGATGAGCTCGGCATCCCGCGGCTCACCTTCATGGCCGCCCTGGGCGCGGCCGTGGCGCGCGGCGGCCAGCACG
>JBOGSY010000475.1:0-1548 GCA_050691915.1 Candidatus Limnocylindria bacterium
GCGATCAGGTCGATGGCGGGAATCAGTTCCACGCGCCGGCCTCCGACCGCGCGGGCGCCGCATCCAGCAGGCCGGCGGCCCAGGCCGCCAGCAGCGCACGGCCGGCCGGACCGCTCTTCTCGGGGTGGAACTGGACGCCGAGCAGCGGCCCGACGCGCAGCACGGACGGGAAGCGGAAGCCGTCGACATCGGTCCAGCCCAGCACCGCGTCGCGGTCCGACGGGTCCAGCCAGTAGCCGTGGACGAAGTAGGCGTCGAAGCCGCCGCCCGGCAGCTCGACGCGGTTCCAGCCGATGTGCGGGTTCAGCCTCGGGCCTCCGGCGGCCGGGGTCGGGAAGCGCCGGCAGGCGCCGGGCAGCAGCCCCAGGCCCTCGGCCCTGTCCTCCTCGGAGCGATCGAGCATCAGCTGTGCGCCCAGGCAGATGCCCAGCAAGGGACGGCCGGCGGCGACCCAGGCCCGCAGCGGCTCGACCATTTCCTGGGCCTGAAGGGTGGCCATGGCCGAGCCCGCCGCCCCGACGCCGGGCAGGATCAGCCGGCCGGCACCGGCCAGCCCGGCCGGCGATCTCACCAGGCGGGCATCGGTCCCGTTGGCGGCCAAAGCACGCAGCACCGACCGGGTGTTGCCGGCGCCGAAGTCGACCACCCCGATCACCGCAGGGTCTCCTTGGTGCTCGGGCTGGCGTCGAGCAGCCGCGGGTCGGCCTCCGCCGCCTGGCGCAGCGACCGGGCCAGGGCCTTGATGGCGCCCTCGGCCAGGTGGTGGGTGCTGCGCGCCTTGCGCACCTCCAGGTGGACGGCGAAGCGACCCTCGCGGGCGAGGGTCTCGACGAAGTGGGGCATCAGCTCCAGCCACGGGCTCGCGCCGGCCAGCGGGTCCGGGCGTGGCTCGATGTCGGCGTGGGCGCGCCCGCCCAGGTCGACGGCGCACAGCGCCAGCGCCTCGTCCATGGGCAGGCGCACGTCGCCGTAGCGGCGGATGCCGGCCCGCTCGCCCAGCGCCTGGTCCAGGGCGCGGCCCAGGACCAGCGCCACGTCCTCCACGGTGTGGTGCTCGTCGACGTGCAGGTCGCCGCTGGCCTGCACCTCCAGGTCCAGCAGCCCGTGGCGGGCCAGCTGGGCCAGCAGGTGGTCCAGGAAGCCGATGCCGGTCGCCACCTCCGCCGCGCCACGACCGTCCAGCTCCAGCCTGACCCGCATCGACGTCTCGGCCGTCGTGCGCTCGGCGAAGCCCACCCGGCTCATGCCAGCAGCTCCCGCAGCGCGCCGATGAGGGCGCTCGTCTGCGCCTGGTCTCGGGCGCCGGCGCGCAGCCAGCCGGCCATCGGCCCGGCGTCGTACGCGCGCACGATCATGCCTCGCTCGGCGAGCCGGGCCGCCAGCCCGGAGGCGTCCGGCGGCCGGAAGGCGACGAAGTTGGTGACCGACGGCAGGGTCCGGCAGCCGAGCTCGTCCAGGGCGGACGCCAGCCGGCGACGCTCCGCGACCGCCTGGCGTCGCCGCTCCGCCGCGGCCGGCTCATCGGCCAGGGCGCCCAGGGCCATGGCC
>JBOGSY010000476.1:0-1543 GCA_050691915.1 Candidatus Limnocylindria bacterium
AGGTCCGCGCGCTCAAAGCACGGCTGGGGCAAAACTCGTCGAACTCGTCCCGGCCGCCATCGAGTGATCCGCCACAAGCCCCCGGCCGGCCCTCGGTCGCGACTGGGCGGGCGCGCGGTGGACAGCCGGGGCATGTGGCCCACCAGCGGTCGCTCCTCCCGCCAGCGCGTATCGACCGAATTGTGGACCACTGGCCAGCCACCTGCGGCGCGTGTCGTCGGGAGCTCGACCGGTCGCCGCTGCCGACGGCTCCTCGTGCGGTCGGTGCGGTCGGCGACTTCGCGGCGCACCAAGTGACCGACGTCCCTCCAGTGCGCGCCGTGGTGACGGAACACCGGCTGCACCGCGTGCGCTGTCCGGCGTGTGGCGCCCAGACGCGGGCCACGCTGCCCCCGGAGGTGCCGGCCGGGGCCTTCGGGCCACGCCTGCAAGCCACGGTCGCCGTCTTGAACGGGCGCTATCGGTTGAGCCGCCGCGAGGTGGCCGACGTGTGCGAGACGCTGCTCGACACGCCGCGGTGCGTGGGGAGCGTCAATGGCGTGTGTCAGGCCACGGCCGAGGCCCTGGCGGTGCCCGTGGCTGAGGTGGTGGCCACCCTGCCCCACGCCGCGGTGGCCAACGCCGACGAGACCGGCTGGCGCCAGGCCGGGCAGGGGCGCTGGTTGTGGACGGTGGTCACAGCCCTGACGACCGTCTTTGTCATCGCCACCAGCCGGGGCAGCGGCGTCATCAAGGGCTTGCTCGGGGAGGCGTTTGCCGGCATCCCGGGCAGCGATCGCTACAGCGCCTACGCCTGGCTGGATGTGGCCTTTCGGCAGGTCTGCTGGGCGCACCTCGCTCGTGACTGGCAGGGGCTGGTCGACCGTGGTGGCGCGGCGACCCCACTCGGTCGGCGGGGCGTGGCCCTCACCCGCGACCTCTTCACCGCCTGGCCCCTGTTCCGCGGGGGCACGCTGGACCGGGCCGGGCTGCAGGCACCGCTGCGGCCGGTGCAGGACGCCTGCGCCACGCTGCTCGACGACGGTGCCTGCAGCCCCGATGCCAAGGCCGCCGGGCGGTGCCGTGCCCTGGACCGGCTGTGGCCCGCCTGGTGGACCTTCGTGGATGAAGACGGCGTCGAGCCGACCAACAACGCCGCTGAGCGAGCGCTGCGTCCCGCGGTGCTCTGGCGCAAGGGCAGCTTCGGCACCCAATCCGACGGTGGCGCCCGCTTCGTTGAGCGCCTGCTGACCGTCACCGCCACCTGCAAGCAGCAAGGCCGCTCCGTGCTGGACTACGTCACGGCGGTCTGCACCGCCACCCAGCTCGGTCAACCGGTTCCCTCCTTGCTGCCTGCCACTCCGTAACTCCCAGGCCGTGATCGCTTACTTCCGACATACCATTCCATACCCTGCATGCGTTAAGGGCCATTACTGGCTCGGCGCCCGGAGGACCGTATCCCTTCGTACTTCATCGCTCCAACGTCGAGACGAGGTTTGGCCCGTGGATGGACTCCATATGCGGGGCGCCACGGCCGCTGGGTTGGGCGTGCGACGAGTATCCG
>JBOGSY010000477.1:0-1541 GCA_050691915.1 Candidatus Limnocylindria bacterium
CCACCTGCCGACCTGCTCGAAGTCCGGGGCGATCAGGACCCCGGTGTAGGGCTGCTGGTCTCCGAGGATGATCGCCTGGGCGATGTACCGGCTGGTGAGCAGCGCCACCTCCATGGGCGCGGGCGCCACGTTCTTGCCGTTGGCCAGCACGATGATGTTCTTGAGCCGATCCGTGATCCGGATGCGACCGATCTCGTCCAGCTCGCCGATGTCGCCGGTGTGGAACCAGCCATCGGCGTCGATGACCTTGGCCGTCTCCGCCGGCTCGTTGAGGTAGCCCTTCATGACCTGCGGGCCCCGCGCCAGGATCTCACCGGTGGCCGGGTCGATCCGGACCTGCGTCTCCGCCACGGGGCGGCCGACGGTGCCGAACTTGAAGTCGCCCGGGCGGTTGAGCGACAGCAGCGGGGCGGTCTCGGTCAGGCCATAGCCCTCCAGGATCAGCATGCCCAGGGCGTAGAAGAAGGCACCAACCTCCTCGCTGAGCGGCGCCCCGCCCGACACGAAGTAGCGCACGCGGCCGCCGGTTCGCGCGCTGATCTTGTGGTAGACGAGCCGGTTCGCCAGCTTCATCCGGACCCGCAGCCACCAACCGTCGGGTTTGCCGTCCAGGTGGTTGCGGTAGTGCTGCTGGCCCAGGCCGGTGGCCCAGAAGAAGATGCGCTGGCGGAGCGGCGGGCCGGCCTCGACGGTGGCCATGACCCGGGCGTAGAGGCGCTCGTAGAGGCGCGGGACGGCGACCATCACCGTCGGTCGGACCTCGACCATGTTGGCGGCCAGCCGCTCGATCGCCGCCTCGGCGTAGGCGATGGTGCATCCCCGGCCCAGCGGCACGATCTGGCCGGCGGCGCGCTCGATCATGTGCGACAGCGGCAGGAAGGACAGGAACAGGTCGTTCTCGTTGAAGTCGACCGCCTGGATCCCCGCCTCGAAGTTGTGCAGGATGTTGCCGTGGCTGAGGACAACCCCCTTGGGGTTGCCCATGGTCCCGGAGGTGTGGACGATGGTGGCGACCTTGTCGCGCCCGAACTCGCGCCACGCCTCCTCCCAGCCCCGGACCTCTCCGGGCTCCGCGGCGGAGAGGTCGAAGATGTCGTCGAAGCTGACGGCGCCGTGCGGCAGCTTGCCGCGGTCATCGATGACGATGACGTGCTCCAGGGTCGGGCACTCGTCGCGCACCTGCTCGATCTTGGCGTACTGCTGCAGGTTCTCGACGAAGATCGCCCGCGCGCCGACGTTGTTGATCACGAAGGCGGCCTGCCCGGGCTCCGACGAGGGGTAGATGGGGCAGGTCGCCGCGCCCAGCGACATGGCGCCCAGGTCCGCCGCCAGCCAGGCCGGTCGGGTGCGGCTCATGACGCAGACGCTGTCGCCGTCCCGGATGCCGAGGTGCTTGAGGCCGAGGGCCACCTGGGTGATCCACTCCCAGGTCTCGCGGTAGGTCGTGCTGCGCCACTCGACCGCGTCGTCCTCCTCCTCCGGTGGCGCGCCGCCCATCTGGCGCCGTGTGCGCGGCAGCTTCCAGCGCAGCGCCTCCTTGT
>JBOGSY010000478.1:0-1538 GCA_050691915.1 Candidatus Limnocylindria bacterium
CCAGACGCTCGCCGCGGAGCCGTGCGCCGCCGCGTTGCGCGCCGTGAGGGCCGCCTGCCCCGGCATCCCGCTCTCGCTGAGCACCTCGGCGGCCATCGAGCCGGACCCCGAGCGCCGCCGTGCGCTGGTGGCGGCCTGGACGGAGCTCCCGGACCTGGTCACCGCCAACCAGGGCGAGCAGGGGATCGTGGCGCTCTGCGAGCTGCTCGTCGGCCGCGGCGTCGGCATCGAGGCCGGCCTGCTGTCGCCCGACGACGCCCACGCCTTCGTGGCGGCGCGGATCGCGCCCCGCTGCCTGCGAGCGCTGATCGAGCCCCTCGATGCGGAGCCCGACACGGCGGTCGCCGCCGCGGCGGCGATGGAGCGGGTCCTGGCCGATGCCGGGATCCGGCTCGAGCAGGTCCACCACGGCGACGGCATCGCCTCCTGGGCCGTCAACCGCCGCGCCGCCGAGCGCGGCCACGGCATCCGGACCGGGCTGGAGGACACGCCAGTCCTCCCCGATGGCCGAACGGCCGACGGAAACGCCGACCTGGTCGCGGCCGCCGCGGCGCTGCTGGCGCACGGCCGCTAGCTGCCCGCGCCGTCGACGCTCAGCAGAGCGGGCTGCTCGCCAGCGGTGCCCCGGCGATCTGTGCGATCCGGCTCATCCGGGTGCCGGCGATGTAGCTCGGCAGCCAGTTCGTGTCGACCACGAGGTGGGTCAGGTCGCCCGCGGCCTGCAGGCCCGTGTTGACGCGCACGGCCGAACCGGAGTCGCCCGGAGTGGCGAGGCCGGACCAGCCGAACGCGTCGGCCCGCCAGGTGAGCGCGAGGCCCGCGCGGGGAGTGCCGCCCGTGCCGATGGCCAGCCCGTGGCCGTAGTGGAACACGGCCTCGGGTCCCGCGCCGCCGTAGGAGCCGCAGGGACCGGCCACCACGGCGATCGTGGGACTCACCCAGCTCTGCAGCTCGGGCCGGATCGACACGATCGCGAAGTCGTTGCCCACGCCCCCGTCCACGCTGCGCTGGATCGTGCCGACGTCGACCAGCACCGGGTTGGCGCCGCCCGGAGCGAGCGTCAACAGCGTGACCTGCTGGCCGGCCTTGCCGCAATGGCCCGCGGTTCCGATCGAGTAGCTCCCGGGGCTCCCGAACACGAAGTTCATCGTGCAGCCGGCGGGAGCGATCATCCAGGAGCCGGGCCGGATGCCGACCTCGCCCGGCAGCGGGGCGTCGTTAGGCGCGGCCACGGGCGCGCCGTCTGCGGCATCCACGCGGCGCTCGAGCTCCTCGGTGAACCATGCCGGGCGCGCGCCCTTCAGCGGGATCGCGTAGCCGCCCTGGTACGGGACGGCCCCGTCGACCTTGCTCCAGTCGACGCTGCCGGCGGGCGCGCCGACCGGTGGAACGGCGGCCGAGGCGCTGCCGACCGCGGCGGCGAGCACCAGAAGAGTGGCCAGCACGGCCGTCTTGAGCGTACGCATGAAATCCCCCTGCCTGATGGACTGAAACCAGGCATTCCCGTGCCCGCCGTGCGCAAAACCCGGCAACCTTCC
>JBOGSY010000479.1:0-1536 GCA_050691915.1 Candidatus Limnocylindria bacterium
GCGCGGGGCAGGACGTCTCCGCCCGGCTGACCCGCTACCCGGCCGACCTGCTGAGCCAGCCGCTGGACGAGGCCGCGCTGACCGTCACGCTGCGCACCGGCGGGCCGCGCCTGGCGCGCTGGACGGCGCCGGACGCCTGGCCGCTGGAGGGAGGCGGGCCCGCAGGACCTTGGCCCGCCACGCTCATCCCGGGCGGGGCGGCCGGGGAGCTTGCCGGCTTCACCGGCTTCACCGACCTGTCGCTGCCCGTCGCCCTGCTGGGCCTCCTGGTGGCCGCCGCGGCCGGGGCCGGCCACGCCCTCAGCCCGGGCCATGGCAAGACCGTGATGGCCGCCTACCTGGTCGCCTCGCGGGGCGGAAGCCGCGACGCCGTGCTGCTGGGGGCCGCGGTCACCGCCTCCCACACGCTCGGCGTGCTGCTGCTGGCGACGGTGGTGCTCGCGGCCGGCAGCGCGCTGCCCGCCGACCGCCTCTACCCGGTCCTCACCCTCATCTCCGGGGGCGCGGTCGTCCTGATCGGTGCGGCGCTGCTGGCCGGCTGCATCCGCCGTGCCCTGCGGGCCGGGCGTCACGGCCGGCAGCACGATCACGGTCACCCGCATGCCCACCCGCATCCGTACGGCCGGGCGTGCCAGGATTCACCGCTGCCGGGCTGGCGCGGCCTGGCGGCGCTGGGAGTCGCGGGTGGCCTGGTGCCGTCGACCGCGGCCCTGGTCCTGCTGCTGGCGGCAGTCGGGGCAGGCCAGCCGGCCTATGGTCTGGCGCTGGCGATTGCCTTCGGCGTCGGGATGGCGGCGGCGCTGACCGGAATCGGGCTTGCGCTAGTGCACGGTCGAGCCCTCGTCATCCGCCTGGGTGGGAGCCTGCCGGGCAGCCGCCTGGCAGCCACCGCGATGCCATGGTTGACCGCCATGGTGGTCCTGGCCGGCGGGGTCGTCCTTGCCGGCCAGGCGCTCTCGTCCAGCCTCTAGCTGTCGTTCCCTGTCGCCGTTGACAGCCCAGAGGCCGGCGTCGGCCGACGCGCGAGTCAGCAGCGGACTGACCCGGCGACCTAGCCGGAGAGCGGGGCCAGCAGGACCGGATCGCCCGTGGGGGCGGACACCCGCGCCCGCTCGACCGTGACGGCGAAGGTCGTGAACCCGGACAGCCCCCGCTCGAGCTCCACCACCACCACCCGGTCCGTGGCGCTGAAGGTGCCGACCGCCACCGGCGCGCCGGCGGCGTCGAGCAGCCACATCTCGTACAGGTGCCCGTCCGGCGCCGGCGGCAGCGTCGCCACCAGCACCGGGCTCACCGCATCGATCAGATAGCCGCTGCCGGCCGATCCGGATGCCCGGTGGGCCGCCTCGCCGGCAGCGATGGCGGCCGCCACCCGTTCCAGGTCCGCCTCTCGCCCGCGCAGGTCGGAGGTGAGCTGGACGTTCCATGCCGCCAGTGCCAGCGCGGCGGCGACGGCCAGGCCGGCCAGCGCCGGGAGTCCCCAGCGTCGCGGCGCGCGGCCGGCCGGGGCGTGGGAGGGCGCGGGCTCCAGTGAGC
>JBOGSY010000480.1:0-1535 GCA_050691915.1 Candidatus Limnocylindria bacterium
CGTCGCCGCCGGTCTCGACCAGCAGGCCGCCGTCCAGGCGCGCCCAGCCATCGGCCAGTGGTGTGATCCGGGGCGCCTGGTGCGAGGCGACCAGGATGGTGACGCCCGACGCGCGCCAGCCTGCCAGCAGGCGGTCGACGAGGGCCATGCCCTCCGCGTCCAAGGCGGCGTGCGGCTCGTCCAGCAGCAGCACGGACGGGGCGGCAAGGATCAGCCGGCCCAGGGCCAGGCGGCGGCGCATCCCGGCCGAGAAGCCGCGAACCGGCCTGGCGGCGTCCAGCGCCAGGCCCACCCGGGCCAGGGCGTCGCGGGCCGCCGCCTTCGGGTCCGGGCGCCCCAGCATGGCGGCCGCAAAGCGCAGGTTCTCCTCCGCGCTGAGGTCGTCGTACAGGCCGGTGGCGTGGGGCAGGTAGGCCACCCGGCGGCGGACGAGATCGGGCCGGGCGGCCACGTCGACGCCCTCCACCGCGGCCGTCCCGAACGACGGCCGCAACGAGGTCGCCAGGATGCGCAGCAGGGTCGTCTTGCCGGCGCCGTTCGGACCCAGCAGCGCCACGGTGCGCCCGGTTTCGACCTGCAGCGAAACGCCGGCCAGCGCCGCATTGCGCCCGAACAGGCGGGCCAGCTCGTGCGTGGCCACCGCCGGGGGCGGGATGTGCGGGCCGGTCCGGGGCGCGGAGTAGATGGTGGTCTGCGGCATGCTCGACGCGCGGGGCTGGCGTGTGGGTGCCGATGAGTGTGCGGCCTGCTCCCATGGGCGTCAAATGGGCGAAGGCGAGGTGAAACCGCGCGCGTATCAGGCAACGGGCGCCATCGAGCAGCCTGGACGGGGCCGCGAGGTGGCGCCCATCATGAGCCAAACGAACTCCACGAGGTGGGCGCACATGGACCAGACCGATCCCGCCGGGCCGCGCCGGCTCGCCCTCGCGCTGGCGCTGACCGCCACCATGCTGCTGCTGGCCGCCTGCGGCGGAGGGGGCGCCAGTTCGGCCCCGGCCGCCGGCTCCGCCAGCGCAGCGGCCAGCCAGAGCGAGGCCGCCAGCCAGAGCGAGGCCGCCAGCCAGAGCGAGGAGCCGGACGGTGGGACGCAGACCGTCTCGATCACCGGGACCTCGTTTGGCACCGACGAGATCACGGTCTCCGTGGGAGGCACGGTGACGTTCACCAACGACTCGTCGCTGCCCCACACCGTCACCAACGGAGAGAACGGGAACGCAGCGGCCGATGCCCGCTTCAACGAGAACCTCCCGGCGGGCACCAGCGTTGAGGTCGCATTCGACGAGGCGGGCGACTACCAGGTCACCTGCCTGTTCCACTCCAACATGAACATGGTGGTCCACGTCGAGTAGGAGCTGCCCCGGCCGGCCGTCAATCGGGGACGATGACGGCGGGGTGCCGGCCGGGGTGCGGTCGGTTGCCGAGGCCCGGCACCGGTGCTATCGTCCGGCGCCTGATGGAACCTGGGCTCCCCTCGCCACCCTCCGCGCCGCAGCCCTCGCCGCACCGCGCCCGCGCCGAGCGCCGCGCGGCGGCCC
>JBOGSY010000481.1:0-1532 GCA_050691915.1 Candidatus Limnocylindria bacterium
GGCGTGGCCATCGCCCGTCGCACGGTGGCGAAGTACCGGGACGAGCTCCAGCTCCTTCCCGCTCGGCTGCGTCGTCGCTAGGCGCCGTGCGCGGCGTCCTGGTCCGGAGCCTGGCGGTCCTTGCCCTTGGCGTGGCGGTCCTGGGCGCCATCCTGTACGTGGCCAGCACGGTGGATGGCCAGCCGCCGGCGGTCGATCGGATCGGGCTCACCCAGCACCTCTCGGGTGACGAGTCGGTGGCGTTGACCACCACCAGCATCGAGGTCGCCTTCAGCGAGCCGGTGCAGGAGCCCAGCGCGGAGACTGCGTTCCGCATCGAGCCGGAGACCCAGGGCGCCTTCAGCTGGAGCGGGCGCACCCTCGTCTTCACCCCCGCCCAGCGGCTGCCGCTGGAGACCGACTTCCGGGTGGCCGTGGCTGCGGGCGTGCGTGACCAGGCAGGCAACGCCATGGTCGAGGCATCGGTCCCGTTCGAGTTCACCACCGTGGGCGAGCCGACGGTGGTGGCCAGCGAGCCGGAGGAGGGCGCCGCCGAGGTGCCGCTGGACGCGGTGCTCGTGATCGAGTTCTCGACGCTGATGGACACCGCGTCGGTCGAGGATGCGCTCCGCATCACGCCGGCCACGGAGGTCGAGGCCAGCTGGAGCGGGGAGCGCCTGACGCTGACCCCGGTGGAGCCGCTGGACGAGGGCCGGGAGTACCAGCTGCGGATCGCGGCCACCGCCAGCGACAGCGGCGGCACCCCGCTGGAACGTGGCTACCGGCTGACATTCCGCGCGGCCGTCTCGGAGCTGGATGCCAGCGTGCTGGTTCCGGCCGATGGGGTGGAGGGGGTGGCCGTCACCTCGCCCATCGCGCTGGTCATGGACCGCGCGATCGACCCGGACAGCGTGGAGGCGGACCTCATCCGGATCGAGCCGGATGTCGCCGGAGCCCTGGAGGTGGTGTCCGCGCCGGGCTCGGCCGGCATGCGCGACGGGGACGCCCGCATCCTCCTCTTCCGGCCCTCCGCCCCGCTGGAGGCGAACACCACCTACGAGGTCAACCTGGCGCCGGGCCTGGCCGGGACCGATGGCTCGCGGCTGGCCTCGCCGCTCGCCTGGCGCTTCACCACCGGCGCGCCGCTGACCACCCTCAGCAACCAGGTCGTCTTCCTGAGCGAGCGCTCGGGCATCGCCAACCTGTGGTCCATGAACCCCGATGGCACCGGCCAGCGGCAGGTCACCGCGGAGCTGTCGGCGGTGAGCGCCTATGCGGTGGCGCCTGACGGGCGCAGCGTGGTCGTGGGCGACGGCGCGATCCTGGTCCGGCAGGACGCCGACGGGGGCGACCGGCAGCGCCTCACCCCGGACGACGTCCTGGAGTTCGACCCCGCCTGGTCGCCCGACGGGTCACGGCTGGCCTTCGGTCGCGCGGACGCGAGCTCCAGGGCCGGGCTGGGCCTCTGGACCCGCGCCGCCGACGGGGGTGACGCCACCCAGCTCCAGCTGCCCGACGAGCTTCGCCCCGACCCAACCCCCGCCCCGTCCGCC
>JBOGSY010000482.1:0-1529 GCA_050691915.1 Candidatus Limnocylindria bacterium
GATCGGTCTCAACTCGCTGGCGGTGATCCTCAACGGCGGGCAGATGCCCATCTGGGTGGGGGCCTTCGAGGCGGCCGGCTTCACCCCGGCGGCCGTGGCCGACGACCCGTTCCACTTCCTGATCGCGAGCGGCAGCGTGCAGGACTTCGTCAGCCGCGGCGGCCTGTTCGGCGACGTGGTGCCCATCCCCATCCCGTTCATCCGGGACGTGGTGAGCATTGGCGACGTCCTGCTGGCGCTGGGCATCTTCTGGGCGATCGTGTACTCCATGACCCGGCCGGAGGCGCCGCTGCGGCGGGGGATCACCTTTGGCCCGCGCGTCGGCGACCCGTTCCCGGCGGCCCTGGCCGCCGGCAGCACCACGGCCGGGACGGTCGCCCTGCCGGCACCGGCGGCGGCGATCCCCGCGGCCGCCACCGCGGAGGCCGAGGCGGTCCCCGGCCCGCGGCCGCAGTCCCCCTACCTGGCCCTGGTCCGCAACCGGAACTTCTCGCTGCTGTGGGTGGGCCAGCTGGTCTCCTTCTTCGGCGACCGCATCCACCAGGTGGCGGTGGGGATCCTGGTCCTCCAGTACGGCAACGAGCTGGACCTGGGCCTGACCTTCGCCGCCACCGCGGTCCCCAATGTCTTCCTGGGCCCGCTGGCCGGCGCCCTGGTGGACCGATGGGACCGCCGCACCACCATGATCGTCTGCGACCTCGTCCGGGCCGGGCTGGTCCTGATCATCCCGCTGGTGGTGGAGATCCACATCGCGCTGGTCTACCTGTTGGCCTTCCTGGTGGCCACCGTGGGGCTCCTCTTCCGGCCGGCCAAGAACGTGATCATCCCGGCCATCGTCAAGGAGGAGCACCTGGTCACGGCCAACTCCGCCTCCAGCATGAACGAGACGATCGCCGACCTGCTGGGCTACCCGGTGGCGGCTGCCATCGTGGCGGCCCTGGCCGGGCTGTTGGGCGCCGCCTTCGTGCTGGACGCCGGGACGTACGTGGTTTCCGCCATCCTGATCTGGGGGATGAGCGTCCCGCGCGAGGAGCTGGGCACCGAGCGCTTCAGCCCCCGCGCCCTGTGGCGCGAGATGGCCGAGGGCTGGCGCTTCCTGACCCACCAGGCGGAGCTGCTCAGCAACACGGTGATCAGCACCTTCGCCCAGCTGGCCTTCGGGGCGGAGATCGTCTGCTCCTTCATCTACGCCCAGGACATCCTGGACCAGTCCGCCCTGCCGTTCCCGGCCAACTACGGCTGGCTGATGAGCTCGCTGGGGCTGGGCAGCGTCGTCGGTGGGCTGGTGATCGGCACCTATTTCACCCGCGCCCCGAAGGGACTCATGACGATCGCCGGCTTCATCGTGCTGGGGGCCGCGCTGGTGGGGGCGGGGCTGACGACCCACCCGTTCGCGGCCATAGGTCTCTTCTTCGTCATCGGCGTCGCCAACCTGCTCTACCTGGTGCCCACCATCACCCTCTTCCAGGAGCGCACCCCGCAGCGCCTGTTCGGGCGGGTGGTGTCGACCCGGCAGGCGCTCACCTTCG
>JBOGSY010000483.1:0-1527 GCA_050691915.1 Candidatus Limnocylindria bacterium
CGCCTCTGACCCCGCCGCCGCGACCCTGGGTTGCGCCCCACGAATCCATCGGCCACGCAGCCGCCGAATCGGCCCCCAAACCGGGCCGGATTCCCGGGGTGCGAGAATCAGCCCCCGAATCGGGAGCCAGCGTGGCCGTTGGTTCCGCCCGGCGTGACCCGTGACCCCGCCCGGACCGGACCCTGCCCGTGACCCCGCGCACGCAGCACACCCGCCCTCCCACGAACCGGCGACCCCAGTACCCCGGGTGACCATTGGTGCAATGACCCCGCGCCCCATCTCCCCGTAGGGTGGGCACCGCCGACCGTCCGGACCACCCGGCCGGGGCACGCGAGGCAGGGGATCGATTCTTGACGGCGGATGCCGCAGCTCGACGTGGACGGACCGTGCGCCACGACGCGTGGATCGCCTTCATCCTGGTGGGGGCCGCGCTGACCGGCGGCTACTTCCTGCTCCCCTCCCAGGCCGTGCAGGACCTCTACTACCAGCTGCCGGGCATGGTCGCCGTGGCGGCCATCCTGGCCGGCATCCGCCTGCATCGGCCCGCCGACCCGGGGCCCTGGGTCCTGCTGGCCGCCGGCCTGGCGCTGAGCACGGTGGGGGACTGGACCTGGGTCCTGCTCGACCGGGTGTGGGGGATCGAGCCCTTCCCATCGGTCGCCGACGTCTTCTACCTGGGCGGGATGGTCCTGACCGCGCTCGCCATCCTGCTCCTGCTGCGCGGACGCGTGCCGGGCGGGGACCGGGCCGGCCTGCTGGACGCCACCATCGTGACCGTCGGCGCGGGCCTGCTCATCTATGTCTTCCTGATGGCGCCAATGGTGACCGATGCCTCCCAGTCCGCCGTCGAGGTCGCCGTCGCCCTGGCCTACCCCCTGCTCGACATCCTGCTGCTGGGGGTCCTGCTGCGCCTGGTGCTGGCTCCCGGGGCCGATGTGCCGGCGCTGCGCATGATCGTCGCCGCGTTGGTGGCCTACCTGCTGGCCGACCTTCCGTACGCGGTCATGGCCCTGGACGATGCCTACCAGGTCGGCAGCCTGATCGACGCCGGCTGGCTGCTGGGCGCCGTGCTGTGGGGAGCCAGCGCCCTGCACCCTTCCATGCGCAACGTGGCCAGCCCTGCCAGGCCGGCCGCCTCAGCCGCCCCGGTCGACCCGCACCTGTCCGGCCGGCGGCTGGCGCTGCTGGGCGTCGCCTCCCTGGCGGCGCCGGCGGTGCTGGTGACCCAGTGGCTGACCAACACCGAACCGGACGTGCCGGTCATCGCGGCCGGCTCGGTGGTGCTCTTCCTGCTGGTCATCGGCCGCCTGGCGATGGTGGTGCGCGACCTGCGCACGACCCTGCGCCAGCGCCATCGGCTCGAGTCGGAGCTGGAGCTGCGGGCGCTGCACGACCCGCTCACCGGCCTGGCCAACCGGGTCCTCTTCGCCGACCGGCTGGAGCACGCCCTGGCCCACCGCGACGGGCAGGTCACCGTCCTGTACCTGGACCTGGACGACTTCAAGACGGTGAACGACGCCTTCGGCC
>JBOGSY010000484.1:0-1521 GCA_050691915.1 Candidatus Limnocylindria bacterium
GGTTGCTGGAGGCGGCCTGGCGCGCCTTCGACGCCGCTGCCGAGCGCGCCACCGGCGCGGAGCTGCGCAAGGGACCGCGAGGCGGCGGCCGCGAGCTGGGCAGGATCCGGAGCCACGTCGACGGCGCCGACGAGGGCTACCTCACCAAGCTCGGCAGCAAGCCGCCGAAAGGCGACCCGGCCGACGCGGCGGGGGCCACGCCTCGACTGCGCCGGGCTGCGCTGGCGGCGCTGGAGGCAAGGGGTCGCGGCCAGGAGCCGCCGGACGCCAACCGCACGTCACGGCGCTGGAGCCCCCGCTACTACGTGCGCCGCGCCGCGTGGCACGCGCTCGACCACGCCTGGGAGATCGAGGATCGGCTTCCCTAGCGGGCGCCCAGGTAGGAGACGTCGAAGGGCCGCGGGCGGGTGCCGAAGGCGCGCTCGAAGGCGTCCAGCTCCGTCCAGTTGGGCCGGCCCAGGCTGCCGATCTGGTCGTGGGTCACCGGGAAGATGGGCAGCAGCCGATCGGTCACGGCGGTGAGGGCGCCGAGGATTGGCACCGGCAGGTTCAGCTTCAGTCGCCGCTTGCCGGTGGCCTCCATCACCCGGTCCACGATCTGGCGGTAGGTCAGGTAGTCGGGGCCACCCAGCTCGTAGGTCGACCCCGCTCGCCCTTCCTCCGCCAGGCAGCGCTCGACCGCGATGGCCACGTCATCCGCCGCCAGGGGCTGGAAGCGGGTGGTGCCATCGCCGGGGATCGGCACGATCCCGGGCGACCACCAGGTCAGGGTCACCCGGATCAGGTTGAAGAAGCCATCGCCCTCACCGAAGAGCAGCGACGGCCGCAGCACGACCCACTCCAGCTCGCTCTCGCGGACTCGCTCCTCGCCGCGCCACTTGCTCGACAGGAACCGGAAGCGCGGGTCCGGGGTGACGCCCAGCGCCGAGAGATGGACGATCCGCCGAACCCCCGCCGCCCGTGCCGCGGCGACCACCCGGCCGGTGCCCCGCACGTTCACCTGCTCGAAGGCGCGGCCCCCGGATTCGCGCGGAATGGCGGCCAGGTGCACGACGCGGTCCGCGCCGGCGAGCGCCTCCTCCAGCCCGGCGCCGGTCTCCACGTCGCCGGCCATGGCCGTCACCGCCCCGCCCCACTCCCCGCGTCGGCGCCCGCTGCGCGAGACGGCACGCACCCGGTACCCGGACCGCTCGAGCACCGGCACCAGGTGGCTGCCCACGAAGCCGGTGGCTCCCACCACGGTCACCGTCATCGTTCGCGCTGCATCCTGCATCGGTCCATCCTGCGCTCGAAACCTGCTACTGTCAAGGCGCACGTTGCACCCCCGGCCGACCCCGCGGGACCGCGCATCACCTCCTGATGGGCAGCCCGGTAGAATCGGTGGATGCCCCCACGTGACGAGGTCCTGGTCCACGCGCGCCGCCTGACGAAGCGGTTCGCCGGGCTGACGGCGGTGAACGGCATCGATTTCGACGTCCGCACCGGCGAGGCGTTCGGCTTCCTGGGACCGAACGGGGCCGG
>JBOGSY010000485.1:0-1514 GCA_050691915.1 Candidatus Limnocylindria bacterium
GCCGGCGGGATCACGCCGCGCGCCCGACGCCGCACACGGAGGACCAGGTGACCGTCGCCGCCGCGGCCCCGCAGCCCTCGCCGTTCGCCATCTTCCGCAACCGCCACTTCACCTACCTGTGGACGGGGCAGCTCATCTCGACCATCGGCGATGCGCTGACCTCGCTGGCGGCCGGCATCCTGGTCTACCAGATCACCGAGTCGGTACTCAGCGTGGGCCTGATCCTGATGGCGTCGGCCGCCCCGACCCTGGTCTTCGGTCTGGTGGCGGGCGTGATCGTGGACCGATACGACCGCAAGACGATCATGATCGTCTCCAGCCTGCTGCGCGCCGGGCTGGTGGCCCTGATCCCGATCCTGGTGGTGGGCGGCGACAACCTGATCTGGCTCTACGTCCTGGTGCTGGCGTCCGCATCGGTCCAGCAGTTCTTCGATCCGGCCAACGACAGCGTCCTGCCGGAGATCGCCAGCGACGAGGAGCTGGGAGCGGCCAACTCGCTGATGGCCATCGCCCAGTTCGGCTCCACCGCGATTGGCTTCGCGCTGGCCGGCCTGATCACGGCCCAGTTCTCGATCGAGATCGCGTTCTACCTGGACGCCGTCACCTTCCTGGCGTCGGCGCTCCTGATCCTGCTGGTCAAGATCAAGCCGGTGGTCGTGGAGGAGCTCTCCTCGGTCCGTGACGTGGTCCGCAACCTGGGCTTCGGGGCCGGCTTCATCTGGCGCACCCCGATCCTGCGCTCGATGATCCTGCTGCGCGTGCCGGTGATGCTCATCTTCGGCCTGCAGAACGTCCTCCTCCTGCCGTTCGCGTTCCAGGTCCTGCAGGCCGACGAGTTCGAGTACGGCCTCCAGGAGGGGATCACCTCGGTCGGCTTCGTCCTGGGCAGCCTGCTGATGGCCCGCTACGCGGACCGGCTGCGGGAGGGAAGCTGGCTGGTGCTGAGCTTCCTGGGGATGGGCGTGGCGGGCCTGGCCTACGCGCTGTCGTCCAACATCTGGCTGGCGATCGGCCTGATCGGCATCTCCGGCATCCTGAACGCACCCTCGTTCGTGGCCGGGCGCCTGATCAACCAGCGCAACACGCCACGCGAGGCCCGCGGGCGCGTCTTCAGCACCTCGTACGTCGTGCGCGACGTCATCTACCTGGGCGGCATGGCGCTGGCCGGCCTGGCCGACGTGATCGACGTGCGGCTGCTGTTCGCGGCTAGCTCGCTGGCGCTCATCGTGACCTCCCTGGTGGGAGCGCTGCTGCCGGGAATCGGCCAGCCGGCGGCCGAGTGGCGCCGCACCATGACCCTGCTGCGCACGGCGCCCAAGGCCGCGCTGGGCGCCACCCGCCCGGCGACCGTGGCCGACATCCAGGCCCTGGGCCGCTTCATCCCCGCCCTGGCCGGCCTGCCGCAGCGCGACCGTGACGCGCTGATCACCCAGGGCCGGATCGTGGAGGCGGAGCCCGGCACGGCCATCACCCGCGCCGGCGAGACCGGCGACAACGCCTACTTCGTCCTCGCC
>JBOGSY010000486.1:0-1513 GCA_050691915.1 Candidatus Limnocylindria bacterium
CTACGCCGGCTGATCCGACGCGACGACGCTGACGCGCTTCTTGGCGCGCGTCTGATGGGTGAACTTGACCAGGCCGCTGGACTTCGCGAAGAGCGTGTAGTCGCGGCCCATCCCGACGTTCTCGCCGGGGTTGAAGGTGCTGCCGCGCTGGCGGACGATGATGGTGCCGGCCAGCACGCGCTGCCCGTCCCCGCGCTTGACGCCGAGCCGCTTGCCGGCCGAGTCGCGGCCGTTCCTGCTGCTGCTCCCGGCCTTCTTGTGTGCCATGGCTGGTTACTCCTCGGCCTCGGTGGCCTTTGGCTTGGCGGTTCGCCGGGTGGCCGTTGGCTTGGCGGCCGTGGGCTTGGCCTTGGCGGTCGTGGCCCTGGCGGCCGTGGCCTTGGCCTTGGGCTTGGTTTCGGTGGCCTCGTCCGCACCGGCGTCGACCTTCGGCTTCGCGCGACGGGCGCGTGGCTTCGGCGCGGGCGCCTCGGCGCCGGCGGCCGCCTTGGCGCTGTCGGCCGAGCCGGCCCGGGCGCGGGACCCGTTGGCCGTGATCTCGTCGATCCGGACCCGCACCAGGTGCTGCCGGTGACCGGTTCGGCGCCGGTACTTGACCTTCTGCTTGAACTTGAAGATGACCAGCTTGGGGCCCAGCTCCTCGCCCAGCACCGTGGCGCTGACAGAGGCGCCGGCCACCACCGGGGTGCCGACCGTCACCTGGTCGCCGTCACCGATGAGCAGGACGCGGTCGAAGGTCAGCACCGCACCGGCCTCGACGCCCATCCGCTCCATGGTGAGCGTGGTGCCCGGCTCGACGCGGTACTGCTTCCCGCCGCTGCTGACGACGGCGTACATGACGTATCTCCAAGGGAATGGACTGCGCTGGATGGCGCCATTCAGGCGCACGGCGACGCGGGCCGACGTCCAGCCCGCGGGCTCGAAAGTCTACCGGGCGATGGGGGGAGTGTCAACGAAGAGGAGCCGGGTGCGAACGGCGTGGCCGGCGTTGAGCGGCAGGTCCAGCGCGTTCACGACATCCTCCGGCCGGCCGGCGCCGCTGGGGTCCAGGCGCAGGACCATCCGCAGTCGGGCGCGTCGGGCGGCCTCGTCCACCTCCAGCACCTCGACGTCCTCGACGTAGGGCCGCAGGTCGCGCGCGCCCGAGTCCGCGCGACGCTCACTCTCTCCCCGCCGCCGCCGGCCGACGAGGCGCGGGGCCGAGAGCAGGCGGACCACGGCGCCGCGCAGCTCGTCGCTGGTCAGCGAGGCCGCCCCGCGCGGGCGCACCTCGACCTCGTACTCGGCAGCGCGCAGCTGGGAGGCGGCGGACGCGAAGCCATGCCACACCTCCCGCGCATCCACGATCTGGACTCCCTCCGGCAGCAGCTCGCCGGCGGCGGTGATCCGGTCCAGCGGGACCAGCTCGTCGAAGTAGGCCTCCAGCACCTCGCCGCGCAGCTCCACCCCGACCGGCAGGTTGGCGGCGAACTTCAGCCGAGCGCGCGGGCGAGTGGCGTTGGTCTGGGAGAGC
>JBOGSY010000487.1:0-1510 GCA_050691915.1 Candidatus Limnocylindria bacterium
CGCCGGTCAGATAGGCGTCCAGGGTCGGTTCCTGGAACACCAGCCCGATCTGGCGCCGGACCTGGGCCCGTTCGGTGGCCACATCCCAGCCGGCCACCCGGGCCGTACCGCTGGTCGCGTCGACGAGTGCAGAGAATCTTGATCGTGGTCGACTTGCCCGCGCCGTTGGGACCCAGGAAGCCGAACGTCTCGCCGGGTCGGACGTCGAGGTCGATACCACCCACGGCCGCCACCGTGCCGTAGCGTTTGACCAGCCCCCGCACCCGGATCGACGACGGTGGCGCGGGCGCCACCAGATCACCGGCCGCCGACACATCCACTTCGCTCACCCTGCACCCACCCCTTCCTCGAACGGCGTTAGGGACGCTAATCTAACGGTGTTCGAGAGACAAGTGGATTACCCGGAGAGGACGTCGTGGCGATCACCCAGGACGACATCGTGCGCACCGCGCTGCGCCTGCTCGACGACGTCGGCCTGGAAGGGCTGACCCTGCGCCGGCTGGGCAGTGAGCTGGGCGTGTCGGCCGCGACGCTCTACTGGCACGTGCGCGACAAGCGCGCCCTGCTCGACCTCGTTGCCGAGGCCATCGTGGCCGAGCACCGCCCGTCGGGGGGACCCACGCCCGGCCAGCCGTGGTGGGAATGGCTGACCGAGGCCGCCTCCGCGCAGTACCGCGCGCTGGTCGGTCATCGCGACGCGGCCCTGGTCGTGGCCGGTAACCGCCCGACGGAGAACTCGCTGCCCGCGATCGAACAGACCCTGAGCAGCCTGGTGGACGCCGGCTTTCCTCCGGTCGAGGCACTCCGGTCCGTGCTGGCCCTCGGTCACTTCGTGATGGGCTCCGCGATGGAGCGGCAAGCCGAGGCCGCCCGGGGTGTCGCCACGGAGACCGACAGCGGGATCGCCGTGCGGGTGCGCACCGATGCGGACCTGCCCATCCTGGCGGCTGCGGCGCAGGCGATGCCGATGTCCGATCCTGATGCGACGTTCCAGCACGGCCTGACCCTGCTCGTGGCGGGCCTGCGAGCACAGCACAGCGCGCTCACCGGAGTTCCAGCCGGCCACCCCTGATCCGTCGCGAGCGCAGCTATCTGGTCCGCCGGCCAATTCCTCCCTGAGCATGAGGCTCCGGGACGAGCGGCAGGCGATGCGGCAGAACAAGTGCCGCGTCTCTCGGCGGGACAGCTCGCCCCCTGGGTGCCGACCATTTCGAGAGGTAGTCGAGGGGGCTGGGGGAGGGCTGGGGGACATGGAGCACGGCGGAGACCCTGAACTCTCATGGAGGTTTATTCACGGAGGTTTATTCACGCGGTTAGCCGAAAGAATTGCAGTGCGATCACGCTGGATATCGTTTCGGCAAAGGTGCTGAGCGGCCTGCGGTAGTCGGAGGCTTATGCAAAACCCTCCTTGAAGAAGTATAGGCCGATAGCGGCCCGGAACGAGGACAAGAAGGTCTTCAGCGGCCTTCTGTAATCCGTAAAGAGAATCCGCCATGTCTTTAGGTTGGCG
>JBOGSY010000488.1:0-1500 GCA_050691915.1 Candidatus Limnocylindria bacterium
GATCTGCGCGGCGCGCAGCTCACCGCAGGTGTGGGTCCGAAACGTGTCGGTCATGGGACGCGAATGGTACCGGAGCGGGGCGCACCCCCGCCCCTGTCGGAAACGTGCTACGAGATGGTAGCATGACCTCGCCATGCACATTCCCGTACCGTGGGCCATCGCCCTGGCCGTGGCCGGCGCCACCGCGGTGGTGGTGGCCCTGGGGATCGCCACCCATCGCAGCGCCGCCGGCGCGCCCGAGCGGGTCCTTGCCCACCTGGCGCATCTTCTGGGCGGTGGCCTGTCCGGCTTCACGGCGCTGGCGTTCCCCCCGGCCTGGCCGCTCCTGGCGGCGGTCGGCGGGATGCTGACGATCCGGGCCGTTCAGGCCGGGCGCAGCGCCGACGTGGGGCTGCTGCTGGCCGGATTTGGCGCGGCGTGGACGCTCCTGCTGGGCAGCGCGATCCTGGCCGACCTGGCCGACCCGGCCATCCACGGTCCCGACCAGGCCGGCTGGCTGCTCTTCGGGTCGGCGGTCCTGGTGGCGGGCCTGGTGCTGCTGATCGGCGACGCCCTGCCGGCCGGCGGCCGGCGCGGCTCCTAGCCGATCGCCGCCGCGACCTCGGAGAGCGCCACCTCACGCTGCTCCCCGCGGTGCAGGTCGCGTAGGACGACGCTGCCCCGCTCCAGCTCCTCACCGACGATCACCGCCCAGCGCGCGCCGAGCTTGGCGGCCGACTCCAGCTGGCGACCCAGCTTCCGGCTGCTGCCGTCCGGGCGGACGCGCAGGCCGGCCTGGCGCAGGGCGGCGGCAACGCGCAGGCGCGGCTCCAGCGCATCCGGGTCGGCGGCCACCACCGCGACCAGCGGCTCGGCCGGCGGCGGATCGATCCCCTGCTCGGCAGCCGCCAGCACGGCGCGGTCGATGCCCAGCCCAAAGCCGATGCCCGGGGTGGGGCGACCGCCCAGCAGCTCGGCCAGTCCGTCGTAGCGGCCGCCACCGGCGAGCGACTGCTGCTGCCCCTCGCGGCCGGCGACGAAGAACTCGAACGTGGTGCGGGTGTAGTAGTCCAGGCCGCGCACCAGGCGGTGGTCGATCTCGTAGCGGAGGCCCATGGCGTCCAGCAGGCGGCGCACCGCCGCGAAGTGCTCGGCGCAGGCATCGCACAGCAGGTCGAGCGCCCTCGGCGCCCCCGCCGCGAGCTCGGGGTCCAGCAGCTTGTCGTCGAGCACCCGCAGCGGGTTGACCTCGAGCCGCCGCCGGGAGTCATCGGTCAGGAGGTCCCGGTGCCTGCCGAAGTAGTCGACCAGGGCCTGGCGGTAGGCAGGCCGGCAGGCCACGTCGCCGATCGAGTTCAGGTGGCAGACGACCTCGCCGATGCCCGCCTCCGCGAAGTACCGATGGGCGAGCTCGACCAGCTCGGCGTCGACCATCGGCCCGGCGTCACCGATGACCTCCACGTCCCACTGCGTGAACTGGCGGTAGCGTCCCGCCTGGGGGCGGTCGTAGCGGAACATGGG